>JANRLT010000061.1 GCA_033762255.1 Pirellulales bacterium
GTAATTGGGCTATGCGGTCCCGTTCGTCTTTGGTAAGTTGCGCGGACATGGCTGGAACTCCGTTCCCAGTGGCGTGGATGTCAGATACCCGCACCGCTAGTAACGTCCAGCCATGTTTTTTACAACCCCAATTCCCCCTGCAGGAAATTATTTTATTGACATAAATTGCGTTTCAGATTAGGGTCCGCCTGAACATGATTTGGCATAATGACATAATCACCTAAATGATATCGATCCCCATCAAAATGGCTCAAGGTCGTCGCCACAATACGTGCCAAAATCCGGATCTTTTAATTGACAATCGCCGTATCCGCGATCGAGATAATCCATAAATTCCTTGGTAAAGAGTTTATTGTATTCATGGCGTAAATCGGGTTCATGGTGAAGCTCTTCCTTCCAATTTTTGGACTTGGGATCGATGTTATGGTGACGCAGCCATTGTTCACGACGAGCATGCCATGCCCGATTTAATGTCTGAGGAACTGAATCCGCAGTACGAAATGTAATAAAATAAGTAACACCTGGCTGATACCAATGAGGTAAATTACCCTGACTAACATAGAAATCCTCGTTTCGATCAAATAATTCGAACATGGATGAATCAATTTGATTAATTTTCCAAAGTTGCATGATTCCCGTGCCAAAGCTTAAGTAGAATTCTAACTGCAAAGTGTGTGATTTACACCTAATGGGAAAAAAATTGCTTATCGACATCGGGACGATGTCGGCGACGTAGCAGGCACGGTCCCCGTGCCGTTCGGCAAATAACGTTTTATGGCTGTGGGCCGAGTCTCGCAAATACATACGGCCAGGCTTATTGCTTATCGACATCGGGACGATGTCGGCGACGTTGAGCACGGTCCCCGTGCCGTTCGGCCATAATGACGCTGTAACGCTCTAACGTTTCGCCATGAAAATACCCTGCAAAAATTGCTTTTCGACATCGGGACGATGTCGGCGACGTAGCAGGCACGGTCCCCGTGCCGTTCGGCCATAATGATGTTTTAATTCAGTTTTATGGCTGTGGGCCGAATCTCGCAAATACATAAGGCCAGGCTCATTGCTTATCGACATCGGGACGATGTCGGCGACGTAAAAAAAGCCTTCTGGAATTGCTTCCAGAAGGCTTTTGTTGTTAATAAAACGTGCCAGCAAACCAAGTAGCTCCCTTAAGTATCAAGAGAGCAAAACCTAGCACTACTGGGAAAGTTCGACCGCTTCACCACCACGGCGGGTGGTCAGGGCATAATACACGCGGGTGGAAACGCTGCTGCTGACCAGTTCGGTCACAGAGCTATCCACAAACGCGTGGATCACCACGTCACCGGTGTGATCGCTACTCGGTCCCCACCAACGGTTGGGAGCGGCGGCACCGGTCGCAAAGTTGTAATACAAAGGCATGGGCTGGGAACCGTTGGGGCCATAGTTCATGGCTGTTTGGTCATTAGCAGCCGGAGTGATCGGCTTGTAGACCAAACCGGTGGTCCCAGTCGTAAACGCGGGAGCCGCATTCGCGACGCTGTTATCGCCGCTGGTGCCAGCGGTGAAGGCAACCGGGAACGCACAGGCCCACACGCATTGCGGGTTGGTCCAGTTGTTACAATTCACCGGAGCGGCGGTGCCAAACGTGACCCCTTCCTTGCTTTCGGTGCAGAGGATCGTCTTGGACGTGCCGTCCGAAACCCCCGCCATAGAAATCCCGCGCGACTGACGACCAGGGACAATCACGCCGTCAGCCACATTGTTTTGATCCTTGCAGAACCGCTGATGGGCGGTCGCGGGAAGGGCAATGTAGTTGGTGACCGAGTAAACCGCGGCGGTCCCGCCAGTGCCGAAGTTACCAGTGTTTTGGGAATCGCCGGAATAGCTGGGGCAGATCACCGCTTGCAAGGGCAATTGCTCAATTGGTACATCTGCATTACCACCCGCGGGGTTCTTGATCTTTAACACCGAGCGTTTGGCGGTGAACTTGTTAGAAGTAGTCGACAATTGCTTGTAAGTGGCGTCTTCTTCGATATAGGGCATCATCCGAATAATCCAGCTATACTGTTCGACCACTTTGGTGTTGGCCGGATTCAGGATGTTCTGCGGATTGTTCACATCATTGGGATCAAGTGCGGCATTGCCGGTCAAACCCACTTGGGGAAACCCGCAGAAGTACAGCGGGGGCAACGACTTTTGAGCGTCGTTGTAGTTGTGCGCGGCGATGGCCAACTGGCGAATCGCATTGCGGCACGAGTTGCGCAGCGCGGCCTGCCGCGCCATCTGAATGGCTGGCAGCAACAACGCCACCAGGATGCCGATGATCGCAATGACCACCAGCAGTTCGACGAGGGTAAAACCCCGTGTCCGAAGGGAACGTGACATAACAACCTCCTGAAACAAAGAAAGAAAAAAATGATGAGACAGACGGCAAACGCCGTTGAATCCAAAATTGCAGACCCGCCGCGCTCATGCCAGGATGTTGTGCTAAGAATCCACAAAATGGTCGAAGCATCACATGCCGGGAGGCCGCGCGTCCGGCCTGTTCTCACTCGCGCGCTTTCCGGATGAAAAGGGCAAACTAACTCCCACCAGTTCTATTGTATCGGTCAATCAGGCCAGAGTGGTAAGTTCCCCACTAAATTCGCTAACATTGCCTGATTTCACACCAATAGCCGGATTGCTGTCAATCCGCGGGAAGCCAAAGTTGCTTATCCGGGAAGCACCTCTCTCGAAAATGAGATTTTTGTGTCCCTAGAGAAAACAATTTATACCCGACGCGCAACCCTGTCAAACTTTCGGTAACAATTCTAACAAAAGAAATAAAAATTGCGGGTTCCTGCAATTGCCAGTTTACGGGTGCATGTTTTCGCTTGTGATTTATTTCACAATAGCCGCGCCGTAATGAGGGCAGGGAGCGGAGGGGCGGGCGAGCGGTGGTGCAGGGGAGCGGAGGGGCGGGGGAGCGGTGGTGCAGGGGAGCGGAGGAGCAGGGGAGCGGTGGTGCAGGGGAGCGGAGGAGCTCCTCCATTACTCCACTACTCTAAACTCCACTCCTCCACACTCCAATTTTACAGTTCCCTCACCCCGGCCCTCTCCCGATAAGACGGTTTCAAAAATGGGAAGCAAATGTCGGGAGAGGGAGAAAAACAGGGGGCGAGGGGGATTCGGCAACGGAGTTGCCTCCTACGGTTCTCACGATCTATTTTTTACAGTCCCCTCACCCCGGCCCTCTCCCGATAAGACGGTTTCAAAAATGGGAAGCAATTGTCGGGAGAGGGAGAAAAACAGGGGGCGGGGGGGATTCGGCAACGGAGTTGCCTCCTACATTTCACACTCCAGCACGCCACCACCCACCAGTCGCTTTGCTCCCTTCACCGGACCCGGCAATACCGCGTAATAATGGTCCAAATAGCTCAGTTGGCTATGGGCGGCGTCATGCAGGGTGTCCAGCCAGGGTTGCGGCACGCTGGCCAGGTCGGCATCCGGCAGCGTGATTTGCAGGGTCGTGTGCGGATTGGCCAATAGTAACTGGCGAATAGCAGCCGAGGCCGATGGCAGTAACTCGCCCAGATTTCCCCCCGTTAGTCGGACATTCACCGCCTGGGCGAGCCGGTCCACGTGGTTATGTAGTTTGCCCGCCGCTAAATCAGCCGGGTTAAGGGATAAAATCCCCTCATGAGGCATGTTTTCCCCCGCAAATGGCCTTTCGGAACCATTTTGTCCGATGCCGCAGACAATTTCACCGATCAAACCCAGGTCTTCGGGGCGGGTGGCGGGAATGGGGGCCTCGGCGGACCAGTCTAATGCCGCGCGGGTGGGGGCAGGCTCGGCCAGGGGGTCAAACTCGGCGTCAAACAGGTCCTGCGCCTCGTCCATCAGGTCCACCATGGTGGCCAAATCCAGCGTGGGCGTTTCGAGCACGTAATATGGCGGACGGGCCTGGTGACGCAGGCCTAACTGCGATGCTTCGTGCCGAAAGGCGGTTCCGGGCAAGATGGCTAGGTTAAAGACCTGCACGCTGGTATACAGGCCGCTGTCATGGATGTAATCGAGGCTGCGGCGGATGGAGTCGACTGTGTCCCCCGGCAGGCCAATGATCAGGTCTACTTTGACCCGAATGCCATTATCCAGCATCGCCCGCGCCGCCCGCTGGTAGGAATGCAGGTTGTTGTTGCGGTCCATGAGCTGCATGGCCATGGGGTCAATCGATTGCAGGCCAATTTCAACCTCGGTAAAGTTGGCCTGGCGCAGGAGCTTAGCCGTGGGGGGCATGATCCCCTCGGCCCGGATTTCGCCAAAATAGCTGAATTGGCCAGCGGGGTTGGCTTCGGCCAGCAGACGCACAAAGTCATCAAACCGCGCCCGCTGATTGAGCGTCGGGTCTAAAATGACTACTTCCGTTGCGCCGCGCTCGCGGGCGTGGCGCAAATTCGCTAGGATTTTCTCTTGCGAAACAAAGTATAGGTCGTCGTAGCTTTTGGGATAAAAGCAGAATTTGCAGTTATAAATGCAGCCGCGGATCGTTTCTAACAGCAACATCCGTTCATCCGCAACGTCCAAGATGCCTGTTAAATACGGCGAACTAATGGGATCTAATTTTGGCAGCGGCCGCCGGGGGAGGGGGAGCTTTCCCGGGGAACGCCGCCAGTTGGGCTGGTGGGGGTCAAGGTCGGCGAACTTGCGGCTGTCGACGGGAGCGGCGACGTACAGACCGGGAATATCTAACCAGGCGTCATTAATCGGTGTAGTTGTATTGGCGGGGTTGCCGTTTTTTGCCGGCGAAGTGGCCGATTGCCGCGCGTTCCGCGTCAGCAATTCCACAAAGGTCTGCTCCCCCTCGCCAATCGCCGCCAGATCGACCGCGGGATCGGTGAGGACCCAGTCGTTATCGAGAGTGATTTCCGGCCCGCCCAGCATAATCAGCAACTCGGGGCGGGCGATTTTTAGCAGGCGGGCGATGTGGAGCGTGCGTTGGATATTCCACAGATAGCAGCTAAACCCGACCAGCCAGGGGTCCCGTGCCAATATTTGCCGAACCAGGGCCTGTTCGCCCGCCAGATTGGCCAGACGGGGGTCAAGGATCTCAATTTCGTAATCGCGGTCTAAATCATGCGCCAGGGCATGCATCTTTAGGTAGGCCGCGGCCAGCGGGACGTTGCCGCGGATCGGCTCGATACCAAAGGGGGGAATCGGCAATTGGGCCAACAGCACGCGGCGCATAAAAAGTTGGCCCAAAAAAGACTAATTGGCAAATAATTCCGCCACCGGGCAGGAAAAACCCGGGAGCAAGTCCGGGGCCGTGAGTGTGTCGTTGACACGTAGCGTGCGAGCGAAGCTGTCCGGCGTGTGGATGACAATTACTTGAGTGGAGGGGTAAACCACCCAAACTTGATGTGTGCCAGCGTTTAAATAATCCGCCACTTTCTCGTGAATTTCGGCGGCGCTATCCCCGAGAGAGACGACCTCAATCGCCAGATCGGGGGGGATTTCCCAATACCGCACAGGGACACCTGTGGCTGGGACACGTGCCGCGCGGACGTAGTACACATCCGGCCCACGCACGGTGTCTGGTCCGGATGAAAGGTGAAAGCCAGCGTCCGCGCACACCTCTCCCTGCCGACTGGATTCGGCCCAAAACCCCAGTCGCATAATCAGTTTGGCGACTATTCTTGAATGTCTTCCTCCAGGTGGCATGGATTCAATGACCTCTCCGCGTACTAGCTCGCGGCGCATGGTGCGGCTAGCGGGCAATTGCCAGAATTCGGCGGCGGTCAAAAGTGCGGTGGCAGAGGCCATGAATTTTTCCACAAGATTGCAGTGACAATTTTTTCTATTATACCATATCGTCTTAGCCTCCGCGTGATTCCTCCACAAAGGCCAGACGCAGTTGATACAGCCAATTGCGCAATATATTGGATTCCTCGGGCGTGCGGTTGCCGCTGGTTTTTTCCTCGAGGATTTCCAGCGTGTCAATGTAGTGCCGGGCCGCGGGAAGGTCGCGCGTCGCTTGCCCGGTCAGCGGATGCGGAATATCCCCCAGGGCCATGAGCGCCTGCGTGGCTAGCGTATTAATGAGAAACGCCAACGACGCGGGGGGAAACTGCCGCGTGGCGTCCGCCGCCGTGGGGGGAGGAGCCTTTCCCGCGGGGGAAGTCGATGATTGCGGCTCGGTGGTTTGTGGCAATGCGGCAGATTCAGGGGGAGAGGAATCCGCCGGAGCCACCACCGGAGAAGGGGCGTCACCGGTAGGCGTTTCCCCCGACAAAGGGACCGCGCCCCCATGGTCAGGGACATCTGTCCCGCCAGCAACACCGCGTATACGGGCTTTTTCGGCCTGGACTTGGGATTTCCAATCTTCGTCAACGAGAATTTTAGAGGGAGGGGGTTCCTGGGACATGGTTACATTAAATTGCGGGGGATGGAGCCATGAAGGGGATGATCGCTCTACAATGCGCCCTTGCCAGGGGGCCGCTGAATTTTCAGAAAGGGGGGCCCATGATGCAACCTCTTTCGCAGCTTACATTTTACCAGGATTTTGAGACGAAAAAATCCCGTTTGATTACCAGAGGAATCAATTCACGGGTCTCTTCATTTTTCAAGAATGGGACCGCATTTTGCCAGCCAGGCCGCGAACCGCGGAGATAAGAGCGGCAATAGCCCCCGCCAGGTCCGGGCGGTGGCCCCTTGCTGACCCCGCGCGATCTGTCGGGCGGCGGCTCCTAACCGGGATGCATATCCGGGATCTGCCAGGCAGCGGCGCACAAAATCCGCCAGTTCCCGTTCATCCGACACCCTCACCGCCGCCGCTTGACCCACCAGCAGATCCACCACATCGCGAAAATTCCAGGTATGGGGGCCAAAGCAGGTTGCCACGCCCAAGGCCGCCGGTTCGATCATATTTTGTCCCCCGCGCCGATTGAACGAGCCGCCGACAAACCCGATGCGGGCCAAACTCCACCACTGGCTTAATTCGCCAATGGTGTCCACCAAAATCACCCGGGGAGGCGTGGCCGCTGATGGATCCGGGTGCTGATCCAATTGACTGCGACGAAGCCATGGATAGCCGCTGTCGTCCAGCAACCGGGCGACCGTGTCGAAACGTTCGGGATGGCGGGGAACCAAAACCAGCTTTAACCGGGGAAAATCGGGCCATAAATGGCGACAAACCCCCAAGACGAGGGCTTCCTCCGGCTCCCCCGTGCTCCCCGCTAAAAAAACCGTGTCGTCCGGGGTGATTCCCGCCCAGACGGCCAGTTGATCGATCATGGCGGATTCAGGCGGGGCGCTGGCCCCGTCAAACTTTAGCGAGCCGGTGACCTGAATCGCGGCTTCCGGCACTCCCAAATCAGCGAATCGCCGACCATATTCGGCGGTCTGCGCCCCCAGATACCCAATTTTGGCCAAGCGGGGCCGCAACATAGGCCGGAACCAGCGGTAGCCGCGCCAGCTTTTTTCACCCAGGCGACCATTAATCAGGGCCAGGGGAATGCCGCGACGCGCGGTGAGGGCCAGCAAATTGGGCCAGAGTTCCAGTTCCACCAGGACCAGCAGATCGGGCTGAATGCGATCGAGCGCCTGATTTACCCCCCAGGAAAAATCGAGCGGCGCATAACTGACCGTGGCGAAGGGGTACTTGCGGCGGGCCAATTCATAACCAGCCACCGTCCCGGTGGTCAGGTAAAAGCGCGGGGGAACCGGCCAGGCAAGGGCATGCTCGAACAGCGGTAAGAGCAGATTGACCTCTCCCACGCTGACGGCATGCAGCCAAATCCGGGGTATCCGCGCGACATCGCCCGTGTCGCTAATTGCGGGGGAGTCGGGGGGCGGGGGTTGCCACGGAGCGACCTCGCCCCACAGCTTAGCCGACCAGCCGGCCCGCCGCTTTCCCCGAATCCAGGACTGCCAGAGCAGATAAGGAGCGGCGGCTAGCCCTCCCATCAAATACAGCAGATTAAAAATCCAGGGAGACAAAGTGGATGTTAATTAAGAATTAAAAATTAAGAATTAAGAGTGAGAAGGCGGAGAGTTGATATCTTAGGTCCTCAATGATCCTCCACTCTTCCATTGCTCCACTCCCCCCCATCACGCCGTTTGTTTGGCTCCCCCTTTGCCGTGGCAATGTTTATATTTTTTGCCGCTGCCGCAGGGGCAAGGGTCGTTGCGGCCCACCTTGGGGCTGGTGTTGCGGATCGGTTCGACCTTGGCATCGATATCACCCGGGTCACCGTTGGCATTGTTGGTGGCGGCATCCAGGACGGTCGGGGCTTCTTCCTTGATGGCGGTTCCAGCGTCGTGATAGGACAGCGCGGCCTCGCTTTCGTCCATGACTTCCAGTTTGAACATGGTATCGGTGATCCGCTCGCCAACATTGCGCCACATCTGCTCAAATAGCTTTTGCCCCTCCCTTTTGTATTCGACCTTGGGATCGACTTGGGCATAACCGCGCAGGTTGACGCTGCTGCGCAAATGATCCATGGCCAACAGGTGGTTTTTCCACGCGTCGTCCAACATCTGCAGCACCAACCGGCGTTCGGTATAACGAATCTCCGGTCGATAACGCATTTCCACGCCCATGAGTACCTGGCGTTCCATGATTTCGCGATCCATGTGTGCCAGTTCCTCGGCGGTGGGAAGGCCGACGGTTTCTTGCTGCAAAAAGTCGTAAAACTGGGAAAATTCGGTCGAGACCGAACCATCGGGATTGAGAGCCGGGCGGGCGGGGAGTTGTTGCAGGCGCTCTTTGACGACCTGGACGGCATTATCGGCATGGCGTTGCCAAGCATGGCTAAACTGCCACAGGCGTTTACGAATTTCGTCAAAGGGGAGGGTGCGAAACTCTTCATCGCTAACGGTGGCGTTAAAGCGGCGGCGAGAGAGTTCCGCCAGGAGTTCGCGTTGGACGTGCAATTGGCCGCTGGGGTCCACGGCGGAGCCTTGTCCCAGCAACTCGCGCACGGGCAGGTCCACTTCGCGCGTGGCGTATAGTTCCTCCGCCAGTTCGCGCAGGCGTTCGGCGAATTCCCGGGCGTCCAGGCCACGAACCTCCTCCAGCGGAACCTGAATACCAAATTTGGAAGCGGCCCAGGCGCAGGCCGTCCGGGCGCCATAGTCTTCTTGCAGGTATTTGTCGCCATCCGTCAGATCGATATTTTGGATGGCCTGGCCGACTTCGGCGACCAAACGATCATAAATATCATCGCGATCGATTTGCTTTAATTCGCGTTCCTGCAAATTTGTCCCCCAGCGGCTGTTGCAAAACTTGCACAGGGCCTGCCAATTCCAATCCTCGGGGTCGGCTCCCTCGGGAAGATTTTCCTCGACGGCGTCCTGGATCAGACGCTGTCCCAGGCGGTCGGCTTCGTCCCGGGCAAAATTGACGGCGGTCTCGAGATCAGCGCCGACAAAGTCCTTACCCTGCAGCTCCACCGCTAACAGGCCCCCCGCCCATTTGGCAAAGGAATCCGGCCCATAGCGCTTATTGAGGTAAGTTTCCAAATGCTCGTGGATTTGTTTGGACAACATTTCCAGGACCAAATGGCGGCAGTTTTCTCCGGAGAGGATGCGCTGGCGGTAACCATAGACGGCCTTGCGCTGCTGGTCCATCAGTTCATCGTATTCCAGCAGGTTTTTACGGATGTCAAAGTTGCGTTCCTCGACTTTTTTCTGCGCGCCCTCGATGCGGCGGGTGACCATGCGGCTTTCGATGGCCTCGTCCGGCTGCATGCCCATCCGTTGGAGCCAGCCTTTGACCCATTCGCCGCCGAATTTGCGCATGAGGTCGTCTTCGAGGGAGAGATAAAAGCGGCTGGTGCCGGGATCTCCCTGGCGACCGCAGCGGCCTCGCAACTGTAGGTCGATGCGGCGGGATTCATGCCGTTCGGTGCCGACAATATGCAGCCCCCCCATTTCCTTGACCCGTTTACCCTCGGGCTTCATTTGTTCGGCTTCTTCGATTTGGCGCACCAGGTCGTCCCATTCGTCCCGCGGCACATCGAGGCGGGTGGGGTATTTGCTTTGCAATTTGGCCCAGGCCATGGTTTCGGGATTTCCACCCAAGATGATATCCGTTCCGCGGCCCGCCATATTCGTGGCGATGGTGACGGCGTTCAACCGTCCCGCCTGCGAGACAATTTCCGCCTCGCGCTGGTGATGCTTGGCATTGAGGACCTGGTGTTTGATGCCCCGTTTTTCCAGCATCCGGGAGAGCTTTTCGCTATTTTCAATCGAGACGGTGCCGACCAGAACCGGGCGGCCCCGCGGAAAGACGCGTTTGACCTTGGATCGGGGAATGGATTCTTCCCGCCGATCGGCACGGTTGCGGAATTGAATAGCGTCGTCGGCCTCCTTCAAGATTTCCCCTTGCATTTCGGACTTGTCGGTCAGTTCCAGGGTGTCCCATTTGTGAATGCGCTCGATTTCCTCGGCCACGGCGTTGTATTTTTCTTGTTCGCTCAGATAGACCACGTCGGGATAATTAATCCGCTGCATCGTCCGATTGGACGGAATGGCGATCACATCCAGTTTGTAGATTTTCCAAAATTCGTTGGCCTCGGTCATGGCCGTGCCGGTCATCCCGCAGATTTTCTTGTACAGTTTAAAATAGTTTTGCAGCGTGATGGTGGCTAGCGTCTGCGATTCCTTCTTGATGGGGACGTTTTCCTTGGCCTCGATCGCCTGGTGCAGCCCGTCGCTCCACTGCCGCCCCGGCATGAGGCGGCCGGTAAATTCATCCACAATCACCACTTCCAATTGCTTGCTTTCGGGGTTGGGCTGGACGACATAATTCACATCCCGCTTATACAAGTGATGCGCCTTGAGCGAATTATCAATCAGATGCGGCCATTCCATGTTGCCGGCGGTGTAAAAGCTTTCCACCCCGGCCAGTTTTTCGGCAAAGCGGACCCCCTCGTCATTGAGGATGACGTTATGCTCTTTTTCCTTGACCTCAAAATGGGTGTCGCGAATCAACTGCCGGGCAATTTTTTCGGCGCGGGAATATTTCGTGACGTCGTCGTGGGCCTCGCCCGAAATAATCAGCGGAGTCCGCGCCTCGTCAATCAAAATATTGTCCACCTCGTCAATGATCGCGTAGTGCAGCGGACCCTGCGATTGCTGCGCCTCCGGTCGAAAGCGCTTATCCCCGCGCATCGCGGGCTTCATATTGTCCCGCAAATAATCAAACCCAAATTCGTTATTCGTGCCATAGGTGATGTCGCAGGCGTATGATTTTTGCCGTTCCAGGCCGTTCATCCCGCTTTGAATGGCCCCCACCGTCAAGCCCAGGCCGATGTACAGCGGTCCCATCCATTCCATGTCGCGGCGGGCCAGGTAGTCATTAACCGTGACCACATGGACCCCCCGTCCCTCCAGCGCGTTCAAGTACGCGGGCAGCGTGGCGACCAGGGTTTTCCCCTCGCCGGTGATCATTTCGGCGATCGCTCCTGCGTGCAGGACCATCCCCCCCACAAGTTGCACGTCATAATGCCGCATTCCCAACCAGCGTCGGCCCCCTTCGCGGCAGACGGCAAACGCCTCCACCAAGATGTCATCCAGCGTCTGGCCGGCCGCCAACCGCCGCCGAAATTCAAATGTCTGCGAGCGCAATTCGGCGTCGCTTTGCGCCTGATATTTTGGCTCGAGCGCGTTGATGGCTTCGATTTTGGGTTGGATGCGTTTGAGATAACGGGCGTTGGACGAGCCAAAGATGGCCGTGATCGACCGTTCCACACCCGTTGCCACGCCATTTAAAAAGCCTGTGGTGTTTTCCCACAGTTTTTCGAAAAAATCCATGACCGCTAGCCACCTTACAAAAATACCGCCCACGCGACCATTCGCGCTTTGGGGCAAAGAAATTTGAATAACAGGAAAAAAACCAGTAAACGCCAGACTTGCCTTCACGCAAGTCAATTGCGCCCGGCCCATCAAAAATTGCGCAGCGAGAACTGGTAAACACGCTCGCAAATCCCCGGTCCCCATCACCTGCCGGTGAAGATCGCCGACGTTGCCGCTACGGGAGGCCTGGAAATTGACGCAATATTCTATTGCATATCAATTTATAGCGAGCGATAAAGAGGGTCAATGCACGCTCGGGCAACTCGCGCTGTTGCAAAGCGGCCACCACGGGCCGCCAAACCCCGAATGGAGCCCGGGCGGACAACTAAATTAAAAATATTTTTTAGCGCGGGAAAAAGGGAAGACTTGGCAAATATCAGCGAAAATTTAGGTAATCCCGGGCAGTTATACCGATTTAGCCGACAGCAAGTGGAAAAATTGCCAGCTTCCCGCCTTCTGGACCGATCGTGAACTTGCTTCGTAATTTCTGGCTACGTAAAATAGGGGCAACTTTCGACGCGGGATTTTTCTAACCGCTGTTGAGGGCCAGTTGCGTCGCCCGGTCCGTTACGAGGCCTAATGGGAGGTCCCCCCCATTTCGGCTCGTGGATTGCGGCCACGCACTGCTATGTCGGCCAGGAACGGCCCAGAGGTCACGCTCCAGGGGTTGCCAGATTTCATTCAAGTAGGTGCCGCGCGGAACAGCTTCTTTCGCACAAAAGTCCCAACGTATAAGACGGGATGGGCGAGTGATACAGCCGCGACTTGATTGAACAACCAGCCGCATTTGCAAGGGTACTTGAAGTGGCATTATCCGAAACCGATCGCCAACTATTAACACGCTGTCTGACAAAGCAGCCCAAAGCCTGGGAAGACTTTGTGGATCGGTATTTGGGATTGATCGTGCATGTGATCAATCATGCGGCGCAGTCCCGATCCGTGCGCATTAGCCCCCCCGATCGAGAAGACCTGGCCGCCGATGTGCTGGTCCAACTCGTCCGCGACGACTTTCTGGTCTTGCGCAACTTTCGGGGCGAATCCTCCTTGGCCGCCTACCTGACCGTGATCGCCCGCCGCGTGGTGGTGGCCAAGCTACTTAAACGCGTAGCCGAACCGACGCTGGGTCACGCCGCGGAGCAGCACGCGGGGAACGGCCACGCCAGCGAGGATTGGCTGCAAAACCGGGATGAGGTCGAGCGTCTGCTTTCCGAACTAGAGCAATCCGAAGCCCAACTGGTAAAGCTGTACCATCTCGAGGGAAAAACCTATGCCGAGATCAGCAGCGCCACCGGCATGGCAGAAAACTCCATCGGCCCCTCTCTGAGCCGGGCGCGCGAAAAGCTGCGCCGCGCCGCGGTCAAGCATTGATGGCCATCCCCCCTATTGCGGGGGGGAGCCGTGAATAACACCGCGCTGATTATTTCCCTTCGTTGCGCAGGGCGTCAAAATACTCTTGCACCTGCTCGCGTTGATGCTTGGGCAGGCGCTGCCGATTGACCGCCTCGGCGGAATCCTTCTTGGCGGCGGCTACTTCCAGTTTGATCTGTTCGTTGATATTTCCTTTTTCGTTAGGCCCCCCCGCCTCGCCTGTTATGACCACCGGCCCTTTCTCGACCTGGGAATTGGCCTGTGTGTCGCGAAACTTGGGATTTTTCAGCGGATCGACTTTTTGACCGGCCCCCCCCGCGCCTTGCCCCGCCTTAAGTCCTCCCTGGCCAGCTCCCGCCACCTGGTTCCCTTGTTGTTGTTGACCTTGGCCTGCCCCCAGGCCCTGGCCCGGTTGTTGTCCATTACCAGGTTGATTGCCGCCAGCCATTTGTTGGGGGTTTCCCCCCTCGCCCGGCTGATTGCCAAATCCCAGTTGCTTGCCAGGGCCGGGTTGCTTGCCATCGCCAGGTTGGTTGCCACCGGCCATTTGACCCCCTTGCTTTCCCTGGCCCTGTTGGCCATTCTGTCCATTCCCGTTGCAATTTCCCTTACATTCGCCCAACTGCGCCAAAGCCCGATCCAGCATCTGCATTTCGCGGTCGTTTTTGGCCATTTGTTGCATCTGGTTTTGCATATTTTGCATGGCCTGTTGCGCTTGCTGCTGGTTGCCATTTTTTAAACCCTGGGCTGCTTGCTCCAACTGCTTGGCCAAATTTTGCAGTTTTTGTTGCTGGGGATCATGGCGGTTGGCCTGATCCAACTGATTTTTTAGTTGTTCTAGCTGCTGGGCCAGTTTGTTCGCCTGATCCGGCTGATTGTTCTTTTGCGCGGCGGCTTGGTCTTTTTGCAGTTGGGCGATTTGGTTTTCCAGGTCTTTTTTTGCCTGATCGCGGGCTTGTTGTTGTTTGTTGAGCTGTTCCGCCAGCTTATTCAGTTGCTGTTCCAACTTTTGCTGATTTGCGGGGTCTAGATTGTCTTTTTTGAGTTGTTCGGCCAGCTTGTCAAATTGCTCGGCCGCTTGTTCAAAGTCGTTATTCTTGAGCGCTTGGGCCATATTATCAGCCGGGCCGTCGCCGGGCTGCTTTAGCGCGTTGAGCTGTTGTTTTAGCTTGTCATCACCCCCCACCTGGTCGCGGCGTTTTTCCAATTGCTTGGCCAAGTCGTTAAGCTTGCCCACCGCTTGGTCACTGGTCAATTGTTTATTCTTGGCCTGTTTTTGGATTTCATTCGCTTGCTTGAGCAATTGATCCATGAGCGCGGCGGTTTCCTTAAGTCCCTCCGCCACGGCTTCTTTATGTTGTTCCTCAAATTGTTTTTTTAGCGGTTCGGTCGCCTCGGCAATTTGCTTGGCCACTTCCGCGGGATCCGGAGTGTTGGCGGGAAGTTGAGGAGTCTGGGGATCGGAAAGAAACAATAGACCCAGGGCCAAAGCCGCCGGAGCCAAAGGCCACCAGTTGGACCGTGACCATCGCAGCGGAAATTTTTCGGCGATTTCCAGCCGCTCGACCCGCTTTAAGGCATCGCTAACCAGCGCCTGGCCCGCCGGGGTTTCGCGCTCCTCCGGCGGTAACGTCAATGAACTGGAAACACGCTCTTTAAGATCAAATCGATGGTCGATCTCCCAAGCCGCCTCCCATGACCGGGGACGAATGAAATAGGCCCACAGCCCGGCCGTTATCAAACTGAAAATTGCGCCTCCCCCCAGCCAGGACCAACTCCAAAGCTGGCTCTCCACGGGAAAATCAACAAATTTTCGCACGCCAATGGCGACCGCCGCAATCAGCAAGAAAACGCCCAGGGTCATGACCCAACAAGCCAAAAACTGCTGCCAAAACAACCGGCGGGCGGCGATGTTTACCTGGCGGACAAGCGGTTCCATGACTGGCCTGTATGGATATAGGGGCGAGTGGGCATGATGATACGATAAACACCGGCATTTTCAGTAAACTGAGTTATTTTACCCCATTGACCGGCGGGGTACAAATCCATGTTATCGCAAATGTAGTCCGCTCACTCCGTAAGCGGATTCAACCACGTCGTTAGGCCGGAGCGGTACCATAGTCTGGGCCATCTACCAGCAAAATTCCTAAATTCCTCTCTCGGGAATGAGCGCAGCACGCTCTGCAAACCATTACCCCATCATACTTTACAATAAATTACGAGCTAAAATTAATTGGCAGAGGCGGGTTACGGTTAAGATCATTGAAGCTAGTAACGTATAATTGGCACAATCACATTAATTGAATAATTGAAATACGATGGCAAATGCCAGGACCACAACCGAAAACCTCACTCAACTGTTCAGAACTTCTGGGCCGAGTGTGCGTGGATTGCCCACTCCCGCTGATCTGCCGACGGCGGATGTGGTCATTTATGACGGGGAATGTCGGTTTTGCCAGGCCCAGGTCGCGCGGATTCACGCCTGGGACGGGCGAGGGCGGCTGGCGTTTGTGTCGTTGCATGATCCTCTGGTGGCCCAGCGCTGGCCGCAGCTAACGCATCAGCAACTCATGGCCGAGATGCACCTGGTGACCGCCGCGGGTCAAATTTATCGCGGGGCGCAGTCGTTGCGATACCTTACTCGTCGACTTCCCTGGCTGTGGTGGCTGGCCCCAGCGTTGCACATTCCGGGTACGTTACCCCTGTGGAATTGGCTCTATGGGCTAGTGGCCCGAAACCGTTACCGTTGGGGTAAGGTGGAAAGCTGCGCGGATGGCAATTGTAAGGTGCACCTGCGAAAGTAGTAACCATAAGAATTAACAATTAAAATTTTAGAATTATTTTTACAATACTTTTTGTAACTTGAGCGAATTCACTCTATTACCGCCGATGCCATCGGTGGCTTTGTGGGATGCGGCTAATCAAAATCCACTAACTATTTCGGCAACGGAGTTCCCACCCACAATAATGTATCTGCTCCGTGCCCCTTATTGATAAATGTACATCTTGTTCCGCGGGGTATGGCTATTTCGCTTCTTTTTCCTCAATATCTGTTTCTTTATTCTCTTTTTCCCCATTTTCTTTTTGCTCTGTCCCCTTTTCGCTAGCGGGAGCGCCTTTGAGCAACTCGGCGATCTTGTCCCGCAATTCTTGGCCATGGAGATCGCGGGCGGCCACCTTGCCGCTTTTGTCCAAGAGAAACGTCGCGGGAATGGCGTTGATGCCGTACTTTTCGGCCAGGGCCACGCGCATCGGTTCGCTGTCGTCGGCGTCAAAGATATTTGGCCAGGCGATGCCCTCTTGCTCTAGGTATTCCTTGAGCGCGTCCAGGTCGTTGTCCAGGCTCACGCCGACTACTTCCAACCCTTGTGGGTGAAATTCTTCATACGTGCTTTTGAGGTCGGGCATGGCCGCCCGGCAGGGTCCGCACCATGTCGCCCAAAAGTCAACGAGCACCACTTTGCCCGAGAGAGCGGCCGGGTCAAATTTATCCCCGTTGGCCAACACCCCGTCCATGTGAAGCGGCTGGCCCACGATGTCCCGTGCCTTTTGCGGCACTCCCTTGGCGATTCGCTTGCCATATTGCCGCAATTCGCGAAATTCGCTGCTGGCAAACAGTTCGCCGAAACGCTTGTAATCGGCCGTGGCCCGCTCCGCGTCGGGCTGCAGGTTGATCAGCTTGGTAATGGTCGTGGCGATGCGTAAATGCCGGGCATCCAGCGTCTCCGGGGTTTCCTCCTTTAAAAAAGTATACGCCTGGTCTAGCAGCGCGGGATACTCCTTGACCGGTTGTTGATCGGCCCGTAACAGCTTTTCCTCGAGCGAATAAAATTTTGCCATTTTGGCGACGGACGCGTCCTTGTCCGACTCCAACTCCGCGGCCAATTTGGCCAGCTTGGCCTGGGCTTCCTCGTTATCATATTGTGCCACCACATGCAGGGCCGCCAGGCGGGTTAATTGGGCGAACACGCGCAAATTTTCCGGAGGATTCTTGGCCAAAAGACGTTCGGCGCACACGCCCAGGGCGGGGCCGTATTCGTCTTGGGACTGGACGCTGCGGGGGGCGGTGGCCAGCCGGTCGGTATATTCGAACAATTCCTCGAGGGAGAGACTTTCGCGCGGGATAAAGGGATTGCGGGCGGGCTTGGCGGGCTTGAGGTCATCGGCGGCGGGATCTTCCTCGGCCGCGCGAAGCACGGCCATTCCCGGGCCTTCGGGTAAAATACAGGCGATCAGCCCCGCTGTGGCTGACAAACCGGTGATTCCCCACACAGCCCAACTCCAGCGAGATGAGAACGCCATGTTACGTTACCTATAAGAAATAGAAGAAAATGTTCGGGAATAATTGGGAGGCAGTTATTTATTGTGGCGGTGGAAAAGCCCCTCCGTCAAGCAATCATCCAGAAGTTGCCAAGAAAGTTCCGGGACCTAGCCCCCATCAATTGGCGATTAAAGCAAAAAAAGCCAAGAACCCCACAAAGGGATTCTTGGCTGTTACGCTGATAAAAAGCGGGCTAAACCACGCGGTCCGGGAACCGCGGAGAGGTGCTTTAGAACAAACCGCCACCGCCGGGGAAGGGACTGTTCCCTTGTTGACCATTCTGGGTTGCCCCGGTGGCACCGGCCACAAAGTTAAATGTTTGCACAAAAGGGACTAGCGAAAACAGCGGGGTCGCCGTGATCCGCACATACCGCCGATCGGCCGAAACAACCGCCTGGGCGTACATGTTTGTCCCTTCCGGCAGGGTGGTGATCACCGGTTGGTAGCCGACCGCTCCGCGGGCAAAGAACGGAAATGCCCCGCCATTGGCCAGTTGCTGGTTGGCGGCAAAGTTATTGAGCGCGGAGTTGGCGTTTTGAGCATTGCCAATTTGCTGGGCTAGCACCGCCTGGGCGACAGCCGCTTGTTGCTGGGCGGCGACGGCGACCTGGGTGTCGGCTAATTTTTCGAGACGGCGGCCAGCCTTGAGGTCATAGACCACCAGCACCGGCTGTTCGCCCACGGGGATCAACTGGGTTTCACGGGCTTCTTTGTCGGTGCCATAGTTGGAAATAACTTCGACGGAAACTTTACCGCTGGTAACCTGCCCCCAAACCCGCTTGAGCATGATACGATACGTACCAGCAAACCCGCGGGGGACGATGTAATCCTCAATGGAGGTCGCGGGGCCGTTTTTTCCGCGTTTGATAGCGGAACTATCACCCACCAATACCCCGCCCCCCAGGGAGCGCGGCTGACGGACAGAGCAGGACGTGCCGGCTGGTTCCTCGACGGTCAGGTCGATGTCGGCATCACCCGTCCAAGAGACCCGGACAATCAGATCCCGCTCGAGCGCGGCATGCAGGTCGGCCTGAAATTTTTCGGCCGCGGCGGTTTGACCCGACTTTTTCAGACTCTCGAGCGTGCTCACCGCCAGCCGCTGGGCCTGATTGGCCAGTTCGATTTGATCTGCGGTCCAACCTCGTTCCAGGAAACCCAAGGAGGTCCATTGCACAGCGGCTAAATCCTGGGTTTGTTCCGCGAGTACCAGACCTAATTGATAAGGTTCCACGCGGTTTGGCTCTAATTCGGTGACGCGGCGCAAGATTTTTAGCGCGCGGGGTTTGAGGCCCTCAATTTTGGCCATGTAAGACGCCGCATAGAGCAAGTCCGTGGTGGTCCGGGCATAATCGACCGAAGACATCAGCGCCCGTTCGACTTCGGCCAGGGGCTGATCGTCGGCGATCATTGCCAGACTGAGTCCTTCGTACATCCAGGGTTGTCCGTAGCCGTTTTTCAGCGCGGCCAGGATCATCGCCGCGGTCTCGGCGTATTTTTGTTCCTTCATCAATTGACGGGAAGTTTCCCGCACCTGTTGATCCTGTCGAAACGCGGCAATCAAGCGCTGGGGATCGTGCTCGGATTTTCCCTGAATGGCGGGAAGACCGGCAAAGTAGGCGTCCCAGGCATCCGCCACGGATTGACCCGCCCGGGGCGTGACAACAATCCGCTGCGCCGGTTGACGCAGTTGCTCGAGCGCGGGATGTTCTTGATCGACCAGGTCGATACCGCCATTGGGATTTGCCGCGGGCGTCACCAATGCCGCCGGAGCGGGAGCAGGCTTTACCGCCACGGGAGCGGCTGGTTTAAGTTGGAGTGTTTCCGGGACGGCCCAGGCCTGGAGGCCGGGTTGGCCCGCGGGCAAGGGGAGCGGATCGGCAATGTTAAAGAAGCCACCTTGCCCACCGCCGCCGCCGCCAAAGCCACCACCGCCAAAACCACCACCGCCACCGACCCCCGCGCCCCCCTGGCCGCCGGCAAACCCGCCGGGACCACCCTGGTTGCCGCCACCCAGGGAGAAAGGATTGATCCCCCCGCCGTTGGTAATGGGAATCACCAAGTCGGCGACGGGGTAAACTTTGACCACGAGGTCATTAGTGGCTTGATTTTTAGTGGTGATCAGCAAGACATCGTTTTTGACCAGATACGACAAATCATGGTCGTTTAGCACCAATCGCAAGGCGGACCGTAGTTTGATGCCGCTGATTTTCTTGTCAAATTTGGTGGACGTGTCAAAGTTTTCATCGTTGAGCGCCTTTTGATCGATTTGCACTTCGATTTTATGGCGGTCGCGAATGTAATCCTTGATTTCTTCCAGGGTGAACTGTTGAAAGTCAAAATCGGTGCTGTCATCGAGGGCTTTATTGATTTTTTCCTCGGCGCTGCCGGTCTCGCTAAGATCGACCGCGCGGTACTTGGCCCGGCGGGCCGTGATATCGCGCCAGAAATCGGCGTCAGGATAAACAATCGGCGGATCATCCGGAAATGGAATCGCGGACTTATCGACGGAGATCAGCGCGTCCATCATCGCCTGATTATGCGCGTTGCGAATGGCATGATACTGGGCCACCGCTCCCTGGATGTTGGCATAGCGAATCGCGTTGCTGGTGGTGGGGGATGGCTCAATTTCAAAGGCGACACGGGCCGCCTGCATCTCGGCATCGCGATAACGTCCTTCCGCCAACAGCACGTTGTACCGTTCGATCAGTTGCTTGACCCGGTTTTGCCGGGCGTAAATTTGGTCCAGGGCTTCCTTGCGTTCTTGGCTGGCGCGTTCGCGCTGCAGACGTTCGAGTTCTTGCGCGTCCCATTCGACCCCGCGGCTAGCGGCTTCGCGAATGGCCTTGGTCAATAACTCGCGCAGTTCGGAACGGGCGGCGGCGCGCAGGTCGGTCGTGGCGTCCACGCGTTCCAACAGCGCTTTGAGGTTGGATTCGGCCAGGTGGGGATCGCTGCCGATGAGTCCCCGGGCGGCTTGCAACCCTTGCAGTGTTTCGCCGCGCAGTTTTTGCTCGATCAAATCGAGGCGATTTTCGACATCACCGACAAAGCCCGTGGAGGCGGCCGGGTCGTTCGCGGGATTGCCACGCAAGATCAAGTCGCCGCTAGGGCCAATCGGAGGAGCGGGTTGGGGGGGTGGCGGAGCCAACGTACCCGCCGCGGGCGCGTCACCAGCGGGAAGTTGCGCCGCAACCGGACGAATGACACCCGCTCGATTCAGCGAGTGCTGAAAGGCCAGCGCGTTGACGTTTCCGGGGTCGCGGCGGAGGGCCTCATCGGCCAGCAGCTTTGCCTGGTCGTTCCGACCGGAATGCAACGCCTGGGCGCTCAGCTTTGACAAGGTTTCAGCCTGATTCTTGAGCATCCGGCCTGATTCTAACAAGCCAGCGCGACCCAGCAGAGGGAGGTCGCGACCGACTTCGGATTTGGCCAAGGTGACCAGTTCGGGCAGGAAGGATAACTCTTCGTTATTAACGCTGTCCGCCAGCGCCCATTTTAACTCGACGGGTTGGCCGCCCGAAACGGCTGTCACGGTCAAATCGGCGGGTTGGGATAATTTACCCTGGCCGATGACCACGGTATCACGGTCGTAACGCAACGGCGGCAGTTTGCGGGGGGAGATTTCCTCCAATCCCGCGGGCAAATTCACCGCGGTCGGCCACAAAACCGGTTGCCTGCTCGAATCTGCCAACAGTTGTCCGGCTTGTTGGGCGGTTAGCGTCTGGCCGTCGATCAGCAAGTTACCACCGGTTTGATTGGCCAAGACGGCTAAAAAAGCGTTGTGAGCGTCAGGGCCGATGGCATAGCTGGTGACACTGATCTGTGCATCGGCGGATTGTTCCACCAGTTGATTCAGGTCAGCGCCCCCCGTGCCGGCGTTATTGGCCCCGTCGCCGATATAGATGATACGCTTTGCGCCCGCGGCCGCGGATAGTTCCTTAACCGCCGCGCTCAGGCCGGTGTCCATGTCGGTGGTGCCCAGCGGCACGCGCTGACGCAGTTTGGCCGTGGCGGTTTTCCATTCGGCGCTCTGAGGCGCGATAAAGCCCGCGGTCAAGGGAATGGCTTGCAGGTCCAAGGCCATCAATTGCACGCGGTCGTTTTTGCCCAGTCCGGCGGCAAGTTGTTCCAGCGCGGCCAGGGCCTTGTCTCGATAAACGCCCGATTGACTAGCGGAGGTGTCAAACAACACCACCACATCATGGGCATCGGCCGGTGGAACGATGGTTTGCGGTTGCAGGCTGAGGGCAAAATAAGCTTTGCCGTCGGCGGCGGTGTAGCTTTCCAGTTGGCTGCCGGGCAAGGCCACGGCACTGGCCGCGCTGGCGGTCGGGGCCGCGCTGGTGGTCGGAGCAAGGGTGGGAGCTTTGATCCCCGGCGGGGCGGCAAAGACCTGTTGATACAACAATCCCTGGGTTGGGGCAAATGCCATCCCACCCAGGGCCATCGTTAGCGCGGGTGTTCCCAGCGCGAGTTTTCCCAAGACCAAATTCCAACGACGAGTTCGCATTGCGCTCTCCTAATGACGCAAAAAACTGAAGCGCGGGATTCCGTGTTCCGGTAGCGGAACCACCATCGCCTAGTATGGGTCAAATGTGATTAGTCAACCAACGATAAGCGGTATGATCATGTAGCCTTTTTATGATCCTGCGTTTATTTACCTAAACCCCCACAGGAAATAAACACGCACAACATGCCGGCAGGCTTTCCTTTTACGGCATCTTGATCATTGTTATCACCCTCAGGCGCAATTACAGCAATAGCCGGGAAAAAATTTGCAGCTCCCGCAAACTTGGGCCGTGCTTGCCATTCCGCTGGGCGGGATAACATTCTCTATCTTATTCGGCGACTTGGCCGCATGCTAGGAAAATCTGCCGATTTTCCGCTTTCCCGGAATGGCTTTTTGGCAAAAAAGCGGTTCCGGGGACGGGTTTTTCCGGGAAAATGCGTCCTAGGGACTGCATGACCCGGCAATGACAACCAAGCAGGACCATTTTTGAGGGGGTTTTTCCCCCGGCAGGGCCAAGCCAGTTTGGCGGTATCAAACGGTCATTTGACACGGATTGCCACTTTTTAGCACACGAGGCGAGCCGGAGAATTCCCGCATCTGTGACACAGAAAGTTGGCAAACTGGCCACACCTAAACAACCAAGCGGAAATCCCGGCTCGGACCGGACAAAAATACCGTGTTTTTTTGCTTAGGCAATTTTGGTGATGCCCGGCATCGCGATTTCGTGCGGGATACTGACATCTCCCCAGGAATATTCTTTAGGAGTCAGGTTCTCCTGGCTGTTAAGAGCTTCTTCCCAGGTGACTTTGCGTCCCGTGTAGGCGGACAGGCGGCCCATGATCGCCATTAATGTGCTTTGGCACATATATTGGCCATTATTGATCGTGTCGCCGGATTGCAGGGCCTGAAAGAGGGCGGCATGTTCGGCGCGGTACATATTTTCATTTTTGCCGGTAAATTTCCAAGGCTGTTCGCCGGTAATGGCGTGCTTCATGATATTGGCCGTCCCCTTGGAGCCATAAATCAGATCATTCACATCGACATGGCAGCCGTTTTGTTGGCGGCAATCGGAAAATAGCCGCATTCCGTTTTTATATTCAAAAACCGAGCTAAAGTGATCATAAATATGCCCAAAGCGCGGATCGGTGCGGGTTTGTCGCCCCCCCAGGCTGACACAACTGACGGGGGCTTCGTCGCCCAAGGCCCAGGCCCCTTTGTCCAGGCTATGAATGTGTTGTTCGGCAATGTGATCCCCGGAGAGCCAGGTGTAATAAAGCCAATTGCGCATTTGGTATTCCATTTCGCTCCACTTGGGATCACGGGGATGGTGCCATAATTCGCCCGTGAGATAAGTGACGTGGATTGCGCGAATGTCGCCAATGCGGCCGTCGTGAATTTCCCGCATGGTGGCAATTTTGGCCGGTTCATAGCGGTAGCATAATCCCGAGACGATATTCAGTTTTTTATCCTTGGCCGCGGCGCAACTAGCCAGAACCCGTCGCACACCGGCGGCATCCACGGCCACAGGTTTTTCACAAAAGACATGCTTTCCTGCCTGGACAGCGTACTCCAAATGCAATGGCCGAAAGTGCGGCGATGTGCAGAGCAGCACAATATCTATCCCGGAATCTATAACCTGCTTGTACGCGTCAAAACCCACAAATTGGCGATCCTTGGGGACATCGATGCGGTCCTGATACTCGCTGGCTTGCATCCCCGCGAGCGAACTTTCCAGCCGGTCGGCAAAGGTATCCCCCAGGGCGACAATTTGACAATTGGGATCGGCGCTTAGGGCGTCCATGGCCGCTCCGCTCCCCCGGCCCCCGCAACCCACTAGTCCAATCCGCAGCCGATCCGACCCGGCGGCATGCACGCCTCGGCCAATGGCTAGGGTCGCCGCGCCAGCCAAAGCTGTCGTCCCCAAAAATTGCCGCCGCGAAGGTAAAGCACCAGCATTTAACGTGAGCTTGGAATTGGCAACGGCGGATGTGTTGGTGTGCATAATAGTAAGAAGAAAAAAGCAGGAAAAGGTCTGGCGGAAATGGTAGCCGGAAATCCAGGATTTGCAAAGAATCAGCATTTAATATAGCGATTTATAATTAAGGTGCAAACATTTTCGGGATTATTCATACAGATTGCGATTTTGCTCATAAATGTTTGGTGCAAGATAACCAAGTAAGCGGGAGGAGTTGAGCAATTTCCAAGGACAACCCCTATCCCCCGCTGTTGTCCTTCAATATCGCCGATTTTCGCTGTGATAAAAGGACTCTGCCAAACCGATATCGCGCGGCGACGATAGCCTGGAGGCAATTTTTGTGCTGCGGAGCTGTTAAACGCCTTATACAATAGCCGCATGTCCGCCGTGACCGCCATCACCGAGATCCACCCCCCCGCCAGTCCCGCGTTGCACACGCTGGTCTGGGAAGAACTTTCGCGACGGGTGGATGCGTTTTGCGCCGCTTGGGAAAGCCCCGATCCCCCGCTGGATTTGCGGCCATTCTTGCCCGCCGAGGACCCCACCATTCGCCGGTTGGTGCTCATTGAGCTGATCAAAGTTGATCTCGAGTACCGCTGGGTGCGACATGACCTGCCTAAACATGTCGAAGAATACGGCGGCGATTTTCCCGAACTCTTGGAAAAAGGGGAATTTCCCGCGGACCTGATTTATGAGGAATTTCACCTCCGCTCCCAGACCCCCGCGCCGCCACCGGCGCAAGAATATTATCACCGCTTTCCGGGGCAAGAAGCGCTCTTACGCAAATTAATCGGTGGCGAGACTAATCAGACCATTTCTACCCTGGCCAGCGGCCGCCGCGACCCTAGGTTTGAGCCAGGCGAACAAATTGACGATTTTGACTTGTTGCTCAAACTGGGCCAGGGGGCCTTTGCCGGGGTCTATCTGGCCCGCCAGCGGTCGATGCAGCGGATTGTCGCCCTAAAAATTTCACAAGACAAGGGTACCGAATCCCAAACGCTGGCTCAGCTTGACCATCCCCATATTGTTCGTGTTTATGACCAACGGTTGATTCCCGAGCGGAAGCTGCGGCTCATGTACATGCAGCACATTCCCGGGGGAACGCTGCAACAAGTGGTCGAGCGGGTCAGATCCATCCCTCCCCACGAACGGACCGGTCGGCTACTGTTGGAATGCGTGGATGCGCAACTGCGCGACCGGGGCGAAGACATACCGCACGAATCAGGATTGCGTCAGCGCCTGGCCCGCATGTCGTGGCCGCAAGCGGTTTGCTGGATTGGTTCGCGGCTGGCGCAAGCGCTGGATTACGCCCATCAGCGGGGAGTCTTGCACCGCGATATTAAGCCCGCGAATGTGTTGGTGGCGGCGGATGGCTCTCCTCGCTTGGCGGATTTTAATGTTAGCTTTAGTTCCAAGGTGGCGGGTATCACCCCCGCCACGTTTTTTGGCGGTTCGCTGGCGTATATGTCGCCGGAACAATTGGAGGCGACCAATCCCCAGTCCGCGCGTCAACCGGAAGAACTGGACGGGCGGAGCGACATTTACTCCCTGGCAATTATGTTGTGGGAATTGCTGGCCGGGCAGCGCCCGTTTGCCGAACAGGCACTTTCCGGCAATTGGCAGGAACTGCTGTCGCAATTAACCGAAATGCGCCAGCGTGGCATCCCCCCCGAGCAATGGCGGCAATTGCCCGCTCCCCTGCCCGCGGGATTAGCCGAGCTGCTATCGCAGTGTCTGGCTCCGGCGGCCGATCAGCGTCCCGCCACCGCCGCCACCCTCGCCCGGGAACTCGAATTATGCCTGCAACCCGCGGCCCGCCAGTTGTTTCATCCCCGTACCACCGGCTGGCCAAATTTTGCCCAATGGGGGCGGAGCTATCCCCTTTTACTAGTGGTCTTGGCGGGTTTGATACCGAATGTGCTCCTGAGCGTGTTAAATATTATTTTTAACCTTGGCACTGTCGCCAGCAACTATCTGAGCTTTGCCGAATTTGCCCGGACTATCATCTATCCCGTGAACGGGTTGGCGTATCCCTGGGGGATTGGCCTGGGCTTGTGGCTGGTTTGGCCAGTTATCACCGCGGTCAGCCAGCGTCGACAAGTGGCATTTCGCCCTGTGGATGCGTTGACGCCGCCACTCGCTCCGTTTTTGCCCGCGCGCTGTCTAAATTTGGGCCTGTGGATCGCGCTGATAGTCTTTGCCCTGTGGTGCGTGTCGGGCGTGGCAATCCCTATTTTACTGAGCCGAGCCGTGGAAGCTCCCCAGGTGGTTCCCTGGTCCTCGCGCGGGTTGCTGTTTGGGTCGCAACTGTTGTTTGGCGCGATGTCCGCGACGCAGGTTTATTTTTTGTTGACGTGGCTCTGCCTGCGCAGCTTTTACCCGGTGCTGGTCCCGCCTGGGGGTGGAACACTCTCTGATCAAGAACATCTGCTGGCGACCGAACGCGTGGCCAGCAGAATGTTTTTTGTGACATTGGCCACGCCGTTTTTAGCACTTGCCTGCTTACCCCTGACAGGAACCCCCACCGATCAACATTTCACCGGCGTCTTTGTCGTCATCACGGTGTTTGGGTTTGTTAGCTTGGCGCTGAGTTATTTTTTTCAGCGCACCCTGCAACAAGACATTCAGGTTTTGTTGCAAACGCAAGCCCCCGGTGGCGGCTCCTCGTGGAGCGTGGGCCTGGGGGATTCATTTTTTACGGGATCGCGTTAGTGTCCCGGTTCTGGGCAATTGCAGCCCGTGGGGCCATGGATTACATCAGATTGGCAGGGATGAGGTATTTTTTCCACATGGGGTAAATTCGCCACGCGTCCTGTACTTATCCCCTTCGGCGGTGTTAATTCTGTAAAATTATTAATCTTTGCGATAGATAAGCTCAAGTTTTTTGACTCCAGGCCCGCTGCGCACTATTAATTTAATGGCGTTCGCCACAAAGACCGTCTTGTCTTGTCTGGCGGTTTTATTCAGTTTCCTGCCTGCCGCGCGGCTTAATATGCGCGCCAGGGGCATTCATCACGATTGATCCATGATAAAAAGTGTGACCTTGCCGGGACGTTTGTCAGGTTTTGGCTCTACTTCCGGGGGAATGTCGGGAGTAAAAAAACAAATCGACGCGCTGCTCGGTGCCCTGTATCCCACCGGTGCTTCACTAGAACGGCGGGCGGAAAAAAGAATGCCCTATCCCCACCTGGTTTATTTAACGCCGGTTGCCCCCGATGGCCACACCCCCGCTGGCGAAACACAAGTGGTCGCTGGCAAACACCTCAGCGAAAACGGTTTGGGCTTTTACCATCAGCAACCGCTGCACTATCGACGGATGATTGTCAGTCTGGATCAGGGAAATGGTCGTTGGTTAGGGGTGCTAATTGACCTGACTTGGTGCCGCTTTACCAAACAAGGTTGGTACGAAAGCGGAGGCCGGTTTTTACAGTTAGTACCCTCCCCAATTGACGAAACTCCGTTGTCTTCAGCCTCCCCGCAAATCGACACTAGTTTGGCGGTAGAGGAGTTCATGTCCATCTAAAGCAATGCCCGCAAATGGTCGGGATCGTCAGGATCGCAAGCCAACAAAAACTCGACAACTTCGTGTAATAATTCGGGTTTTTCCAGCAGTTTGAGGCACCAGACAAGCTGCTTACCCGCGGCAAAAAAAAGTTCATTGGCCGGGGCCGACCGCGGTACAGACGGCGGCCACGCTCCGGTGTGTCTGGGGGGTTTGGCCCGCATGATCGCTTTGTGCCCGATCTGATAGGCATAGCCGTAATGCCCCCGGGCCAAGCGATAATCCTTTTCGGCCAGGGCCAGATCTCCCAGCCGAAAATGCACGCCCATGTTGTCGGGGCAGCCATCTAGTAGCCAGCGTAATTCCTCGCGGGCGATTTCGATTTCGTCCGCCTCTAGCATCTCCTCCACATCAGCCAGATCCAGCTCGCGCTCTTGAACGCAACGAGGCTGGACAAACTCCCATGCGCCCGAGGAATTTCGCCGTAACGCGACCTGGTTGGCGGAATCACGACGATTTGCCGCGGCGGAGTCGGAGTCTTCCCGTGCTGGTCGGCGATCGTGGAATGGATATTTGCGTTTAGCCACAAGGGGACAACTTTTATTAATAAAGTAACCGAGGTCAAGTCGGCGCGCGGCCGTGATGAACTGCTGGCGGGATTCGGGCTGTTAACTTAGAATAACACCCCTGGCGAAGGTCGTCGAATGGAAATCTAGTCGCTAGAATCTCGGCGGCACTCCTACTTCCCGCGCGCAGGACGGTTGCCGTGAAAAAGTTATCCCCCGCCCCCCACCGCGAAACTTCCGTGCCGCTTTCCGCCAACTGGCTAAAGAACGTACGGCGGCGATTGCTGGACTGGTTTGAGGGGGCACAACGACCGCTTCCCTGGCGGAGCACGCGAGATCCCTACGCTATTTGGCTTAGCGAGATCATGCTGCAACAGACCACCGTGGCGACGGTTACTCCCGCGTATCGGCGGTTTTTAATCGCCTTTCCCACATTGGCCGACTTGGCCGCCGCTTCTGAATCCCAAGTGCTGCGGGCGTGGGAAGGGTTAGGCTATTATCGCCGTGCCAGGCAACTACACTCGGCCGCTCAAATCCTGATGCGCGATCATCAGGGGATATTTCCCCGTGACCCACGGCAGATCTTGGCATTGCCCGGCATCGGGCGTTACACCGCCGGAGCGATCGCCTCGATCGCCTTTGATTTGCCCGAACCCATTCTTGAAGCCAATACCTACCGTGTTTGGGCACGGCTACTAGGGGAAACTCGCCCCGTGCGTCATACCGCAACCCAGGCCCGCTTGTGGGAAGCGGCCGCAAAAATCCACTCCTCCCGAAAAACCGGAGCCGGACAGCTTAATCAGGCGCTTATGGAATTGGGTAGCCAAATCTGTCTGCCCAAGGTCCCGGGCTGCTTAATTTGTCCGGTACAGAGTCTGTGCGCGGCCTATCAGAGCGGCCAAGTAGCGCAGATCCCCGCGGCGGAAGCAGGTACCAACTGGACACTCCGCCATGAAGGGGCGGTGATCGTCAGCGAGGAGCGCGGCTTGCTCATGACGCAATACGCGGATGGAGTCCGCTGGGCGGGCTTGTGGGATGTGCCGCGGGTGGTATTTTCCACTGGAGAATCAATCCCCACGGAAATAGCGGTCCCCTGGGAAAAACCCTGGACAAACACTCTAAAGAAGATCCTCGCAACCAAAGTACCGGGACGCTGGCGGATTGGTCCATGGTTCCGGCGTTTTAAGCATACCGTCACACGCTATAAAATTACGCTGGATGTCTGGCAGGCCAACTGGCGGGGAAAAACAAGCCTTGGTCCAAAATCGTTTGATCCCCGCGAGTATCGCGATGTCCGCTGGGTGCCCTTGGACCAGTTAGCCGGTTTGCCGCTTTCAACGACGGGGCGCAAGATCGTGAATGAGTATTTGGGCGAGAATTAACATGTTTACGGCAATTTTTTGGTTTAATATCTTAATGCAGTCCAAGATTCCCGCGCGCTGATTGTATTCAACATTGTCAGTCGGGCAGGCCCATTGCCTGGCGATAGCAATAATCCAAAAGCAATTCCATCTCCAGACGCTGCGCTTGTTGACAGATCATGATCAGGGAGGAATGTTGATGGCGTTCGGCGTACTGGCATAAATCCACAAACTTCGCGGCCAACCATGCTGTTCCCATAGCCAGTTCCCGCAGTTGTGGTGGGGTCTGTCCCTGGCTAGCGGCCTGAAATAACGGCAACGCCCGCTGGCATAATAATGGGTGGATGGGGTGCGGACCGACCCGGTCAAACCAATATTTAGCGTTTCCGGGATCAGGTTCCCGCCGGTGCATAATTCCGTGCCAGTAACTTCCCGTGGGATTATTGAGGGATTGGCTAATTGTATGGGATTCTTCCAATCCGTCATAAAGCAGCAATAATCCCGCGAGAATACTCCGCGCAAACTCTTTTTGGACAATTGGTCGGGGAGCAAGTAATTCGGCCAGTTCCAGTCGGCCTAATTGTTCGCACGGCGTGGATTGCCGCTTACCCGGTCCCAGGTTGTTTAGACCCGCCTGTTCTACCCATTCCGCAAGCCGGGGAGATTGTAAATACTGATAAGCTGCCACGCGCTCTGAAGATGGTCGGTTTGTCACAATGTTGCCCGAAGATAATGTGACGTTTGTTTTACCGCGACACTACCACAGTATCGCATCAGGAGAGTAAATTTGGCAGGTGTGTCATATTAGGTTTTTGTGAAAAATTTGCTTTCAAATTTAGTTCAGGCATAAACGATTGGCGTTATCGATTAAAAAATATACAAATCACTGCCCGGAAAATACATCCCCCCAAATGGATTTTGACTGATCCAAATTGCTCGGCGGAAATGTGATGGTGAATTGTTTTTTTCCGAAATGCATAAACTTCATGACGCGCGGCAAACTGAATTTTTTTGATGAAATTAGGTTAAATTGCAAAAAATGTCCTGATGGGTAAGGATGGGTCGATTTTTGCCTGATTTTCTCTCGCCGTTCAAGACTTCTTTTATAGTTTCCCATCACCCCCCCACTGCAGAAAACCGGGCTTTTGTGGTAAAACCTGGATGTGGTGATGAGAGCGGCCCTGATTGCCTATTTTACTAAAAGGGCGTTGGGGGATCTGCATTTTGTCTGCCCGGCGATTTTTTTGATCCCCTTCCTTTTGGCCACGTTGTGATGGGTAAACCGTTGTACTCGACCGTGGCGATTGTGGGCGTGGGGCTGATCGGTGGCTCGCTGGGCTTGGCCCTCCGGGAACGTAAACTGGCCCGCCGGGTGGTGGGAATCGGTCGGCATACGCAGTCTTTGGCCGAGGCGGAATCGTTAGGGGCGATCAGTGTCGGAACCACGGATTTGGCCGCAGGGGTCAAAGACGCGGAATTGATTATCTTGGCGACGCCCGTGGCCAGCATTGTCCCTTTGGCACGGGAAATTGCCTCGTTGGCCGCTGAAAACGCCATCATGACCGACTGCGGTAGCACGAAACGACAAATCGTGCGAGATTTGGTCAAAAATTACCCCCGCGGGATACAATTTGTCGGCAGTCACCCCCTGGCGGGAGGAGAAAAGCAAGGCCCCTTGGCGGCCAAGGCGGATTTGCTGAATGGCAAATACGTGGTGCTAACCCCTGGTACAAAGCAGTCGGCGGAGTCCTCCGCGGTGCTGGCGGTGGCGGACTTTTGGACATCATTAGGGGCAACCGTGGTGTTCATGTCCCCGCGGGAACATGACAAATCGCTGGCCGCGGTCAGCCATTTGCCACATCTGGCGGCGGCGGCCCTGGCCCGCATGACCAGCATGGCGGATTTGCCCCTGTGCGCCACGGGCTGGCGGGACACCACCCGCATTGCCGCGGGCGACGCCCGCCTATGGACCGAGATTGCCCTCTCTAACCAAGATTACCTGGTGGCGGCCCTCGAAAAATATCAGCGTGAATTAGCCCTCTTCACGCGGGCTTTGGCCGTGGGGGATACGCGTAAACTCGAACAATTATTTCAGCAGGCGAAGGAGCGACGCGATGCTGTGGGAAGTTGAAATTCGGCCCATCCCCACTGAACCAGATCGCGCCGCCGCGCGCATCCACCAAGCCGCGGTTGAAATCGGCCTCCCCGCCGACTGCCGGGTTTGGGCCGCGTCGGGGTATCTATTAGACGGTGATTTAACTCGGGAACAAGTCCTTTGCGCCGCGGCGGAACTATTGTGCGATCCGGTGGTGGAAGAGTTTCGCGTGGCATCCTCCACCGATACCGAATGGCTTTTACCTCCGGAGAATGGCTACACCCAACTGATCCATGTCCTGTATAAGCCCGGGGTGATGGATCCCGTGGCGGCCAGCGCCGCCAGCGCACTTGCCGATGGTGGCTGGCGGACCACCGGTGTGCGCACATTTCGCAAATATTGGCTAGGAAGATTGGACACCGCGCAGTTGCACCGGCTGTCAACAAACGTACTGGCCAATGACGCCATCGAAGAAGCAATAGTAGGCCCCTTGCCATTTGATAAATTGGCCCTGGGCACCGATTATCGTTTGACGCAAATCACAGTCCCGATTCGCGCGTTATCAGACGATGAACTGCAAAAATTGAGCCGCGAAGGGCAGTTGTATCTGCAACTGGCCGAGATGCAAACCATTCGCGCGTATTACCGCGATTTGGAGCGTGATCCCACGGATATCGAGCTAGAAACCCTGGCCCAAACTTGGAGCGAACATTGCTCGCACAAGACGCTGGCGGGGCGGGTGCACTATCGCGGGCCGGAGGGGGAGCGCTTTTATCAGAATTTGTTGAAGGAAACAATTTTTGCGGCGACAGTGCGGATTCGCCAAGAATTAGGCCCCGCCGATTGGTGTGTCAGTGTGTTTCAGGACAACGCGGGAATTGTACGGTTTGACGATCAGTACAATATCGTGATGAAGGTCGAAACGCACAACCACCCCTCGGCCATCGAGCCCTATGGCGGGGCCAATACCGGCCTGGGGGGGGTCATCCGCGACCCGCTGGGGACCGGTTTGGGGGCCAAACCCATCTGCAGCACCGATGTGTTTTGCTTTGCCCCCCCCGACACGCCGGGGACCGACTTGCCCCCGGGGGTCTTGCATCCCCGCCGCGTCATGCGCGGCGTTGTCAGCGGCGTGCGCGATTATGGTAATCGCATGGGCATACCCACGGTCAATGGCGCTGTCTGCTTTGATCCCCGCTACCTGGGAAATCCATTGGTCTATTGCGGCAATGTGGGGCTAATTCCGCGCGATAAATCATTTAAAGAAGTCTTGCCCGGGGATTGGATCGTGGCCCTGGGGGGACGGACCGGCCGGGACGGGATTCATGGAGCCACCTTTAGCTCCGCCGAACTCACCAGCGAAAGCGAGTCCGTGTCCGGCGGCGCGGTCCAAATCGGCAACGCCATCACCGAAAAAATGGTCCTGGATGTCGTCCTGCAGGCGCGGGACCGCAATCTGTTTCATGCAATCACTGATTGCGGCGCGGGGGGGTTCTCGAGCGCGGTGGGCGAAATGGGGGCCGACCTAGGCGCGCGGGTGGATCTGGAAAAAGCTCCCCTCAAATACACCGGGCTAAGTTATACGGAAATTTGGATTAGCGAGGCGCAGGAACGGATGATTCTGGCCGTGGGCCCCGATCAATGGCCTGAATTTTTATCACTGTGTCAGGCGGAGGGAGTGGAAGCGACGATTTTAGGGCAGTTTGTTCCCACGGGGCGGTTGCAATTGTTCTATGCGGGGACCTTGGTGGGGGATTTGGACATGCAATTTTTGCATGACGGCCGTCCCCCCGTAATCCGTCCCGCGACTTACACACCGCACAACGATTCTCCGTTGACGGTCAAAGGTGAATTGCCATCGTTGCAAAATGTATTGCCGCGGGTGCTGGCCGACTGGAACGTTTGCAGCAAAGAATGGATCATCCGCCAATATGACCATGAAGTGCAAGGGGGCAGCGTCCTCAAACCCCTAGTTGGCCCCGCGCAGTCCGGTCCCGGTGACGCCGCTGTCGTTCGGCCGGTGTTGCGCTCTCAACGCGGAATGGTGGTGAGTTGCGGTATTTGCCCTAGTTTTGGCGACTATGACACGTACCATATGGCCGCCAGCGCCTTTGACGAGGCTGTCCGTAACGCCGTGGCAGTCGGGGCCGACCCCCGGCAAATCGCGGTACTGGACAACTTTTGCTGGGGTGACTGCGAAAAACCCGAAACACTCGGCGCGCTGGTCCGTGCCGCGCAGGCTTGCCATGATTTGGCCATTGCCTGGAAAATGCCCTTTGTTAGCGGCAAGGATAGCCTGAACAACGAATTTCGTTACGTGGACGGGGCAGGGCAAAAGCGGACAATCGCTATTCCCCATACGCTGCTGATCAGTGCCCTGGGACAGGTAGCGGACGTTCATCACTGCGTCAGCATGGACCTAAAACGGGCGGGAAATCGGCTCTGCTTGGTCGGAAATACCCACGAGGAATTAGCAGGCTCGCGTTATGCCAAAATCGTGGGTGCGACGGGAGGCGCGGTTCCCAAGGTCGATCCCGCGCTGGCCTGGCGGATTTTTGTGGCGATTCATCAGGCAATCGGCCAGGGTCTGTTGGCCGCGTGTCACGACCTGAGCGAAGGGGGGCTGGCGGTGGCTCTGGCGGAAATGGCTTTTGCGGGGGAATTGGGGGTGGCGGTCGAATTTGCCTGTCTACCTGGCACTGTGCGGCTAGCGTCATTGGCCAACGCCCCTCTTTATTCCCAAACAATTTTGTTTAGCGAATCCAACAGCCGCTTCTTATGCGAAGTGCCCCCCGACCTGACAGCGCGGTTTGAACAATGCCTGGCGGGGTTGCCGCATGCGTGGATCGGGCATGTAATCGCCGAACCCGTCTGCCAAATTACTATCAACAAGGATGCCGGCGGGGTGGTGGAACACGCGCGGTGGAATCTAGCAGAGCTATTTGCGGCTTGGCGGGGACCGCTGGATTGGTAGTGACGGGGGCTTTATAACCAAAAACCAGTAACCAAAAACCAGTAACCGGTAGACAGTGGCATGAACTTTAGCCAGTAGGCCGTGGTTAAATTCGTTGGTTCGCGGTCTAAAGTCCGAACCACTGCATAAACATTATTAATTACCAAGGATACACCATGCCCGTTACCGCCCTTATTTTAAGAGCCCCCGGCACCAACTGCGACGAGGAAACCGCGTATGCCTTTGAATTGGCGGGCGCGCAAACCCAGCGCGTCCATGTGCGGCAACTTTTGGAAGAGCCCGGCATATGCAAGCATTCTCAAATCCTCTGCCTGCCAGGGGGGTTTAGTTACGGGGATGATATTGCCAGCGGAAGAATCCTGGGGGATCAACTGCGTCGGCAGTTAGCAGACACGCTCCGTGAATACCGCGCCGCCAATAAATTGATTCTGGGCATTTGCAACGGTTTTCAGGTGCTGATCAAATGCGGATTGCTCTTTGATGACTTTGAACAGAGCCCCGCCACCCTGGCCTGGAACGAGAGCGGTCGTTACCGGGACGCCTGGGTGAATTTACGGGTCCAGCCAGGACCGTGCGTCTTTTTGCGGGGGCTAACGGAATTTCCGCTCCCCTATGCGCATGGTGAAGGGCGGTTTGTGGCCCGGTCACCGGAAGTTTTGGCGGAGCTGGCCCGGCGGGGACAACTCGCGCTCTGTTATGCGCCTGGAGAGTCAAAAAACGTGGCCGCGCGGGGGGACGCACATTCTGAAGGGGGGGATTTGTCCGTAAAGTTGGACTTTCCGGACAACCCCAATGGTTCCCAGGCCAACGTGGCTGGCGTGTGCGATAGCACGGGACGGGTTTTTGGCCTGATGCCCCACCCCGAGCGTTACATCACCCGCACGCAGCATCCTTGTTGGACACGCGGAGCGGGAACCGAGCCGGGGTCGGGCCTCGCGATTTTTCAGAATGCCGTGGCCGCGGTGGGGTAAGGGAATTTATCGTTCCTCATGCGTTTTTATTTCGCAATTCAAGCCAAGTACCATATCAAGGGGCAAAGCATTTACGCTACTGCCCCGATGCGATCGGCGCGGGGGCGGGACCATTGAGACTGGGGCGCACATTCGCTCCGCCGGAGATCACCCCCGATGTGTCCCCCATGATGGTGCCGCCGCTAACGATGGTTCCGCTGTTGCCGCAACAGTTTCCCTCGCCGCTGATGATGGTGCCGCCGCCATACGTCCCGTGGCTGACCGTTCCTCCACACGGATTACATCCACTTTCGCAACTGCTCACACAACAAGTCGTGGGGCAACAAACCGTCGTGGGGCAGCATTCGATTGGCTGGCAAATTGCCGCGGGAGCCGCGCTGACCACCGGTGCCTGGGTACACGGGGGACAAACCGGGGCGGGTGGGCACACCGGCTGCTGAACCACGGGCACCGTCGTAACCGCCGGTGGAGCCACATAAACCGGCGTGGGCGTGGTATTGCACAGCGAATGATTGCAAAAGATATGCTGTTTGAACGCTTCACAACGGTTAAAGGTGTCAAAGCAAGCTTGACACCCGGTGAACATTGCCACACCAACCAAGAGACTCGAAAACCAGACAAAACGATTCATGGCACAAAACTCCGGCAAGTCGCGAGAGAGGGGATTGGCCGACGATCAGCCCCTGCGTGATGTCGGCAAGCAACTCTAGGTCATGCCGAATGTGGTGCAACCGCGACAGTTGAAAAAACTCAACAATTAACGCAAGTTATTGCCAATAAATGACTTATGTCGAATGGTGTGCGTCCACCCGGTGACGAAAGTCGCCCCCAGAGCTTCCCGCAGATCCCTTTTCACAGATAAAGGGCAAAGCCCGTGCAGCATCATAAGAACTGTTCTGCTAAAGAAGGCCCGCGCAGCACACTTAAACCCGTGCGACGGATTTATATTCGAGCCTCTTATGTCGACCGTGCCGCATAGGATGCGCTCCTAAAAGATGCGCACCCGGTTATGGACATCCCGCGAGGCATGCCCCGACCCACAATTTTAGCCTTTACGATGCCGAATCCGCGCGCGCATCCGGCGTTTTTTGCGTCCCAATTTCCGTCGACCCTTACCTGTCTTTTTTACACCCACGATGCACTCCGCAATTCACATTAAAAAAAGTCCAAAAAACGTAACTCAAAGAGAACAGTTAGTTTAGCGACGAACGGACCTGATGCAAGGGGGGGCCAAGGTTGGACATCCCCCGCTGGCGGGAAATTTCCGGTCTTACTTGTCAATCGAAAACTTGTGCGTGGTCACTGAGTGAAACTTTTGGCCCGGTTTTAGTAACGTAGTGGGAAATTTGGGCTGGTTGGGCGAATCGGGATAATGCTGGGTTTCCAGGCAAAAAGCATGGTGTTGCTGATTGCCGCCGCTACCCGCCGATCCGTCGAGAAAATTCCCCGTGTAAAACTGAATTCCCGGCTCAGATGTGTAAATTTCCATCATCCGTCCCGATTTTGGCTCTTTGACTATCGCGACCAGAGTCGGTTTTTCCGGCGTGCCAGGGTTGCGGATCACATAGCAATGATCATAACCGCCGGTCTTGCCAGACTTTTTCAGCTCGTCAATCCGCGAGCCAATGGCCTGCGCCTTGGTAAAATCCATCACCGTCCCGGCGACTTTGCCATACTCGCCCGTGGGAATCAGTGTGTCATCCACGAGCAAGTATTGGTCGGCGGAAATAAGCAATTCGTGGCCCAAGACATCGCCCGAACCCACTCCTCCTAAATTCCAATAGGCGTGATTGGTCAGATTAACCACGGTCGGTTTGTCGGTCTCGGCCTGGTAGTCAATGACAATTTCATTATCGGCGGTCAGAGTGTAAGTGACGGTGGTGGATAACTTGCCGGGATAGCCCTCTTCGCCGTCAGCGCTTTGGTAGGTAAAGACCACGCTGCGGCCATCGGAAGAGGGTTTGGCACGCCACATCACCCGGTCAAATCCCCCCGGTCCGCCGTGCAAATGGTTTGGCCCGTTGTTGGTGGCCAGGGTGTATTCTTGGCCGTCGATCTTGAATTTTCCTTTGGCGATGCGGTTGGCATAGCGGCCGATCGTGCAGCCAAAGTGCGCGCCATGCCCCTCGTAACCCGCCATGTCGTCAAAGCCCAGCGTCACATTCGCCGGTTTGCCGGTTTTGTCAGGGACCAGCACGGACTGCATGGCCGCGCCATAGTCGATTAAATTGAGCGTCAGACCTTGCTCATTGGTCAGGGTAAAGAGCGTGACGGGCTGTCCGTCGCTGGTTTTTCCAAAAGGTTTTTGGGTCATGGTAGCGCGTGTGGGAATGGCTGATTTCGTAGCGGAAGGGGCTTTTTTGGTTGTGGCGGCGCCTTGCGCCAGCGCGTCGCTGGCCACGAAACACCATACCACGCAACACAGGGTAATAGAACAAATCAACTGGCGGCGCATCGAATTCTCCCCATTCATAAAAATGCTGGAATGTCCCGCCAGTAGCTAGAACTGTGGACCCTGGCAGGCCATGTTATTGCTCTTCACTCCCCGACTCTGCCCCCAAAATATAACCCCCGTCGTGCCGGCAAACAAGTAACAGGCCAGGCCGGATTTATGTCGCTTCCCGGGCTAGCTTCCACCAGTCCACCGCGGGAGCAAAATCCTGGCTGTTATGGGGCAATTCGGTAAAGACCGCCACCCGGCACCAACGCTGCAATTCGACAAAATTGCTGGCTTGGCTGGGATCGGCATGAATATCCAGCGGTTCTGGCTGATTGAGCACCACGCCTGCCAGGTTCAATCCCCCGCGAAAATACCGCCCCGCGATCGCCGTTTGTAATGCCTGATTGATCACGCCCAACCGATTGGGAGCGACAATCACCACGGGAAAGCCAATTTCCGCCGCTAACTCCGCCACTAGTTCATGATCGGCAATGGGCGAAAACAATCCCCCCGCCCCTTCGATGATGACCACCTCGCTGGCATTTAGCCACGGCTCTAAACCGCGCCGCAACAGCATGCGATCGACTTGCTTTCCTTCTTCTCTGGCGGCTAAATGGGGTGCCAGCGGAGCGCGAAACCGTTGCGGACATACTTGTTCCAGGGAAAGGGGCTTTCCCGCCCCCCGCCACAGCGCAACTGCATCGGGACTGATTAATTCCGCGGCTTTACCGCCCTTCGAACTTAACTCACAGCCGCTGGCGACAGGTTTGTACACGCCCACGCAGTGTCCCGCCGCGTGCAGTTTGGCGGCGATTGCGGCGGCAACGTGGGTTTTGCCGACATGGGTGTCAGTGCCGGTGATAAACAGTCCGCGCGGCATAGAAAATTACGAATTACAAATTACGAATGTTGAATGAAAGTATGATGAACAGAGACAAATTGATATTTCCCCAGCGGACGGTTTTACGACGCCTCTCACAGGCAAACGACAAACCCAGGGGAGGTTACCACCCTGGGTTTGTAATCCACGATTAGTGCCGAATGACAATCGAGTGATAATCCCGCACTCTAAAACACGTTCCGTTACTGTCTATCGCTTTGTATGGCGTTGGTACAGGAAATACCAACCAAGGGTGCTGCCCAAAACTACCCATAGTGTCACTATAGAGGGTTCTGGAATAGCTACTACAGTAACATTGTCTAGAGCACTTTTAAAGTTAGATCTCTCGGCACCGTGATAAAAGGTCAACGTGGTTGAGGAATTTTCTGCGGTAAATGAAAACCTGAACAATTCCCAATTAAGCATATACCATGAACCCGGACCCGGAGATTTAAAAAAACTTACTCGCGGACCAAAATCAAGGCTTAAATCCACGAGAGTTGGAAAGAATGTTCTACCATCCGTTCCGCCACCAACATAAAAACTAACCTCATATTGTTGGCCAGACGTGGTGGGGAAACTTTGCCTGATGCCACTGTTTCGCGAATTTTGGAAAAGCCCACCCAGATCGATCCACTGATTCCCCGACTGTGCATTAAATGTAATATCGCTATCGGTAAACATAGTGTTAACTAATGCAGAATTTACCCCAACAACCTCCCAGCCTTGCAAGTTCGCTCCTCCACGGAAATTGGTAAACCCCCCGACTGGGACAAATGGTGTTTCAAACGAGCCATTGCTAATCAAATTTGCCTGCGCGACGCCTACACTACAGCAGATAGCGAGTGCAATAAAAAATGAAAGCATTTTCAAGGTTGATACCTCAAAGTTGAAAAGTGAAATGGCCACCATAATTTCCGAGATTGCTCAATATTATAGTTACTTAGTTTATACTTGCGGCAAGCGTTCACGTCCGTTACTTATATCGTGCTTGGCACGACAAAGGGCGCCCGGTACTCGCGCGTGAGCAGGTCGTTCGCGCGGGCGTTGCCGGGGAATGTCTCGGTCACGGGATCAAAGGTTAGGACCTCTCCCGCCTGCCAACGGGTGGAATCATCAAGGTGGACATGGTTGTCATCTAAATGCCGGGTAGTCCTTTCAAGCGTGTCGGCCACATCGTCGGCCAGTTTGACTTCTTGCAGACACTCGCGCAGCTCGCTGGGGCCAACCGGCTGGCCCAGCAAGTAGGAAATATTACCCGTGTGGCACAGCGCGCTCGACAGGTGCCCTTCGAGAATGGGGCCTTGCAGCTTACTGGCGTCATGCGCCCGAACGGCATCCACAAAGTTATGAAAATGGTTCCCGCCGCCGCGAAATTGCTTGATCGCCTGGCCATTTTTGTCAAATACCGTCCCGTCGGAATAGCTGGTCATGACCAGGTATCCGTCCGATCCCTCGACAATAATTCCCACCTTGGCCGTCTTAAAATCGCCGGTTTCCAGCCCGCGAACCTCAAACACGATCGATTTATCGCCAAAGTCGTGCACCACCACCTGCGTGTTGGGCGTTTCCCCGGAATCCACATAACCAAACCGCCCGCCATAGCTAATGACCCGCTTGCTCAGTTGATTGACATTTAACGCCCAGCGGCAGAGGTCCATCTGGTGGATTCCCTGGTTTCCCAGGTCCCCATTGCCATAGGGCCATTGCCAGTGCCAGTCATAATGAAACTGTTTGCGGGTCAGGGGGGCCAGCGGCGCGGGACCGCACCATAGATCGTAATCCACGCTTTTTGGCGGGGAAAATTCACCCGCCGCGCCGATAGAAGGACGCCGCTTATAACAGAGCCCCCGCGCCAGTTTGACCTCCCCCAGCTTGCCGGTGTGAACATATTCCATGGCAGCGCGCATGCCGCCGGTCGAGCGGGACTGCGTGCCGACCTGGCAGATGCGGCCTAGTTTTTCCGCCGCCTGGACGATCCGCCGCCCTTCGCTGACGTTATGGCTAACGGGCTTTTCCACGTAGACGTCCTTACCGGCCTGCATCGCCCAAATCGCGGTCAGCGCGTGCCAGTGATTGGGCGTGGCGGTGGAGATAAAATTGATCGAGGGATTTTCAAAGACGCGGCGCATGTCTTGGACAAATTCTGGCTTATGGCCGGTCGACTTGGCGATTTCCTCACAGACAGAGTTACCCACGTCGGCGTCGGCGTCGCAGATCATGGCGATGCGGACATCCTTGCGTTGGGAAAATTCGCTAATATGTTCGCGTCCACGGCTGCGTACGCCTATGATCGCACACAAGAGCTGTTCATTGGGGCTGGTGGATTGGGGGGGGGCGTCGGCGGCCAGTGCCGATTGCCCTATCCCCAGGCCCGTCAATGGCGAAGCGGCTAGGGCGGCGGCGGTGGCCAACATCGAACGTTCCAGCATTTCCCGGCGTGTGAGTTGCGACATAAACATGGTCTCCGGTGGGAATGGGGCAATGGCGGATGAGGGGATTGTGTCAGGCAAGGGGGCCCCTGGGGGCATATAAAAAGACCGTGCAAAAAACTTCACTATGAAAAGCTCAGTTTATCGCGGCCAGCAGGGCAATGCAAATGTTTTTTTGCTGGCCGACAGGCCCCCGTAGATGTGGTTGTGTTTATCAATCATCAGCCGGAACGCGCTAGCGTCCGGTTGTATTTTGCTTGTTGGCTTATTAAACCGTGGGCTAGCGCCCGTCGGCTGATAATTCTCGATCCATTCGGTCTTGAGCTTCGTTAACGTACAGGCACACGGCCTCCAAGTCATTGAGATCGTTGAGACATTCCCAGTCGCCACCGACTGTCCAGATCGGTCTGTCGCGGAACTCGGTCCACACTTCGCGCAAACCTCGAGTGCAGTTCGCCTTCAATTGATCGCGGACAATTTTACCGGAACAGCCTGCGGCAGTGGCCACGACATGCACATGATTCGTGCGCGCGTTGACGGTCCACAACTGCCAACCACGATGTTTACAGTGTCCGCGGCATTCTCCTTCAACGACCAGGCGTTGCTCGGGCGACAAGAGCAACACCTCGTGCTGGAGGCGATTCCTTCGCCAATTCGCCAATTGCGGTTGCGGTAGTTGATTCCCTTGCCGCCTATGCCGCCAACCGCGCTCATCACCCTGCAAGTGCGAGCCGTATACGGTCCAGGTGATGAAAAACGCTAGAGGTTCAGAAGCGTTCATATGAATTATAATCAGCCGGAACGCGCTAGCGTCCGGTTAAAATGAATTGCTGAAACATTAAACCGTGGGCTAGTGCCCGTCGGCTGATGATGTAGTGGTGATTTCCCTCTCTACACGTATTTCCACAAGACCCGCTTAACCAGCCACCGGCTGCCCAATGCGCAACAGGTTGCCATCGGGGTCGACAATCGCAAACTCCCGCATTCCCCACGGTTGGTCATTTAGGGAATCTTGCCGGGGAATACCGGACAGGGGCAATTTCGCCGTCTGGCAAGCGGCAAAAAAGCTATCGACATCGGCGACGCGGATGTAACAACCCGCGTGCGAAATTTCGGGACGCAGGTTTGTCATGGTGAAAAAGTGCAGTTCCACCGAGCCACGCTGCAAGATAGCGTAATCGCCATGGGGATGAATATCGCCGCTAAAACCCAATCGCCGGTAAAACGCCAGCGTCTGGTCGAGGGACCGGCAAGGGAGCGTGGGTATGGCTAGGTCGTGCATGGGGTGGTAATCGTATCGGCGGTTGAGAGGGATTAAATTGCTGCTTTTAATGGGAGTTGCGGTTGGCTCGAATACTCGCTTACTTCCAACGGCATCCGGTCGATTTCAGTCAAAAAGCCCCCTGCGGAACGCCGGTAGTTGTCGGGATTTGTTTCCATTTTTCGAAAATGAGCAAGTTGTGCCTGAAAGAAGCGAATGCATTCCAGGGTAAAGTCGAGTTCTTGATCGTTATGAATTATGGGTAGCCTTACAAGCACGTTTCTCGGTGTGGAGCTAAAATTTTATTGATTTAGAAATTTGAACGTGATACGTGATACCAGCATTTTCGGCAAAGTTAATAGGAGCGTTACATCGAATCAAACTTTAGATCGGCATGGTCAAGTAAGCCAAAGTAAAAGTAGAGTTTAGCACACTCCGGATATTGAGACATGCAAAATTCATCTAGGAATTGATTCACCAAGTCGTAATGGTTATTCCATAAAACCCTCTCCGCAATGACCGCATGTTCCTCAAGTTGCTCAGCCGTGATCTGGTCCAAGTAAGCGAAGATTTCGTTTTCCGACCGGCAATTACAACCAAGTACGGGAGCGATGAGATAATGCAATTCCTCCGGCAGGTTTATCAGCACTCCGACTTGATAGGAAGAATGATCCATGTTGAAAAATTATGAGTTAATTCTTAGTGCCGCAACGAAAGATAAAACGTCGGTAAAAAGAACATGCCAAAGATTCCCAGCACAATTCCCAACCTGGCGTGGGAGGACGGCCTAAGGAGTTGTGCCAGGGCGCTGATGATAAATCCTGGCAATGCCAGAAAAGCCACGTACATGGCAATCATCGAGATCCAGTCGCCAAACATCCCCACCCCGAATACAGCCATAAAACCAGTAAGGGAAAGGCCCAGTCCAATTTTAGCAAGCAAACTGTCCGGGGGAATCGCGGGCTGGTCTGGCTGCGACAATGGTGACGCGTAGGGATTTTGCATTTGGGGAGATGTTAAGCGTAATTGAACTATGGGTTGATAATGGTGTGTTGGTTTATCCATCTGCTGGAACGTGCTATTGTCGGGTGGAAATTAATTGTTGGTTTATTGAACCGTGGACTAGCGCCTGTCGGCTGATGTTATGGTATCGCCCTCATTCACCCATACTTTCGCATCGCCCGGTCCACCAGCCACGGGCAGAGCCGATTCGCCCAGACCAAGGCCCGCCCACGCCAGTTGGGGACAATTTCTCCCCGCCCGGTTTCGATGGCCCGCACAATCGCCCGCGCCACCCTTTCCGCCGGGACACCCGGCGGACTGGGCCATGGGGGGGTATGGTCGTCACCCAAAGTGTGGGCGTAGAAGTCCGTCTCGGTGGTACCAGGACTGACCAGTAACAGATCAATGCCGATTTTATTTAGCTCAGGACGGACGCTTTCGGACCAGCCGCGCAGGGCAAATTTGCTCGCGCAGTATTCACTATTTTGCGGAGTCGCGCGGTGGCCAAGGATTGAGCCTAAATTAACAATCAAAGGGGTCTGGCCATTCTGTAGCAAAGGGAGTGCCGCCCGGCATAGTTCGACCGGGGCAAAAAAGTTGACCTCAAAAATAGTCCGTAATAGCCGGGGGTCGGATTGGGCAAACCGTCCCAAGCTGCCCGTGCCGGCGTTGTTTATCAGCAAATCCAAGCCGTGAAAACGGGATTCGACCATCCGCAGGGCGGCGGTGCGGTCCTCGGGACGGGTGATGTCCCCGACAAAGATCGCCGTTTGACCGGGGTGATTACGCGGATCTTGTGGGTTTTCCCAAGTTTTTTGCCATTCGGCCAGCAATTCCCCCCGGCGGGCCATTCCTAGGACATGTACGCCTTGCCCGACCAGCAAATCCGCCACCGCCCGTCCAATTCCACTGGAAACTCCGGTGACCAAGGCCCTTAAATTTTTCAGTTTACGACGTATCATAATGTAGGCAGCACACCCAGGGAGGATGTGTTATTTCCGCGAATGAGATAAAATAAGGCGGGTGAATTCACAGCCGGACTGTGAAGTTTTTCACTTGTTGGTGATTGTACTTTGCCAGGCGGCGAAATAAGACCACGACAGACCGCAACCCGTAGACGTGTCGCACTCATGGGCCGGACTGCTAAAAATGTGGAAATTTCGGTCTTTTGGCAATCCGCGGCGATACTTGCCAATTTTTACGCGGCCGGTCGCCTGATCAATCATGGTAAGCGATTTGCAATTCTTGGGTAAAGTCGGAACCATTTTCGCTGACCCAGAAAGTTGTGTGCCCACAATCTAATGGATGAATTACTGCACCAGTACGGCTATTTTGGGATTATTTTCTTTCTGGTATTGACCGGCTTTGGCCTGCCAATTCCCGAAGAGGTAGCCCTGATTGCCGCCGGGATTATGGCCGCCAAAGGCTACCTGGATATCTGGTTGGCCATGGGGGCCTGCCTGATTGGGTGCCTGCTGGGCGATAGCATTATGTATTTGATAGGCTATCGGCTGGGGGGGCGGATGCTGCGCCCCGGATCGTTTTGGCGAAATTATCTCACGCCCGAACGGGAAAAATCTTTGGAACACCTGATCCACCGCCACGGGGTCAAAGTATTTTTTGTTTCGCGATTCTTGGTCGGGGTACGCTCCCCCGTTTATTTGACCGCGGGTATCTTACGCTATCCTTACCGCAAATTTTTTATTACCGACCTGTTTTGCGCATCATTGGTAATTTTGCTTTTTACCGGGCTAAGTTATTTCTTTGGCGAATGGGCGGTCCGCATGGTCCAACAGGCCGAATACGGTTTGACCATTTTGGTCGGCGTGGGTCTGGTAGGGGCCACCATATTTGGTTGGTATTACGTGTATCACCGCCGCGGACCGCATGATCCCGGGGCGTTAGGCAAACTACTCGGCGAGGATCAGCAAAGCATGGAAGAAGGCCTGCAGGATGAGGAACAATCCGCCACGTCCCAGCCAACCTCGACAGGCACCTCCCCGGAAGAAATTAACAATAGCCAGTCACCTTCTTTAACAGAACCCGTGGCGGAAAGTGCTGCCACGGCGACGCCGAGGATCCAATCTCCCGTAGCGGCTATTCCACCCCAGCCCACGGACGCTGCCTTAGAGACATCGCCCCCCCCGGAAAAGCCTAACCGAGCCGTGGGGACCGACCTGGACGCGGGACCCAACCCCGTACCCCGTCAAAATGGAAGCGTCAATCCGCAAACCTCCCCCTCGACCGGTTTACACCCCCGCCAAAACGGTAATTTTGCGGGGGGTAATGGAAGCGATTATTCGCGTAAGCTAGGCAAAGCGACCGACAGCTTGGATGGAACCCAGCTTACCGCCCTGAGTAAAAAGCGGATTTAGCAAATGCTAGCGTTAGTTAAGTGGGATGCCACGTAAAATTCGCAGTTCGTTTGTAGGAATTAAAAGAGTAGGTTCTGTAATTTTTTCATTTTTCCGGGGCGGCCTCTTGTAAATCTGTACACTTTGGTGTATGATTGCCACCAGTGAACATTCGACCACAAAGGAAAATGGTCGAAAAATCACGTAAAAGACGGACGACTATGATTTTTTTAGATTGTTTTTTGTGCGGCGCGTGATTTGGCACACTGCGTGCATTAACAAACTTCCGTCTTGTCAGGATCTTAATCTTCTCAGTTTTTTCACAAAGAATGGAGTCTGTCATGTTAGTGCTATCGCGCAAGGTGAACGAAAAAATTCGGATTGGTCAAGATATTGTGATCACCGTGCTAGCGTTTCGCGGCAATGCGATTCGCCTGGGGATCGAGGCTCCGCAGAGTGTGCGTGTGCTCCGGGGCGAATTATCCGCGGACGCATCCTCATCCGCCACGCCGGTACAGTATGTTTTAGCCCAATTGCTATCGACACAGTCTGAGGGGGAATCCCTGGACATCCTTGCCGGCGAGGAAATTTCCACGGAGCCCGCTGAGCAAAACATTCGAGTCGAGGTTGTTGAACTACGGCAAAACCGCCAACCCCGTTATCGTCAAGAAATCACCACCGCCACCCGGCAGCAGGCTATTTTATCAGCAGCGGGAACAGACACCTCCGCTCCCTTGGCCAAGAAACTTGCCGCACGCCGCGGGGCGGGGACTGGTGGAAACGCCTCCGCCAATGAAAGTCAAACTGGCTCTTCGGCGGAATTATCTTCAATAGGGGAGGATGACCAGTGTATTGAGCCATTTTCCACCGCCGAGGCAAATCTGTCGCTAAGTGTCTAGCAGACCTGTAATGAGCGCGTTGTGAATGGTTCTAACGCGCTCTATGGATTAATCCACATGGTGCGTGGCATTGCTAGCCGCGACTCGAGCGCTGGGTCAAAGCAAAGGATTCAAGTTGGGGGATCAGCCACCGGGCACTTGCTCCAGGTATTTTACCGCTCTAACCCATAAGCAAGCTATCCTACGGCACATCCTCAAACGAATCGTTGACAAAACACTACTTAATGCCTTGGCACACTGTTAGCGGTAATGTGGTGGATCTTAACGGTAGAGCGGCATCGCGCTGGGGCGATCCGCCATAATGGAATTCCCAGGGGAGGTAAGTGCCGGACTGCCGTAGATCTCGGGAGCTTGTTCCCCTTGTGGGAATGTTCCCGGCGGGGCGGTTGACCCAACTGGCACTTGCAGGTTGGTGGTTGGTTGGTTCGCGGTTGCATAGCCGCCAGGTGCGTTCGGTCCCACGCCCAGGTTGGGCCAAGCGACCGCTTCTGACCAGACGGGGGACGCGGCCAGGTTTGAGGGTCTGGCTGCGTCCCCTGGCAGTGTGTTTACTGGTACCGTGTTCCCCCTATCAACGTAGCTTGCGGATTCCTGCGCCGCTGGTACAAGCAAACTCGCGGGTTGGGTGGTGCCTGGTTGTTCGGCGGTTTGCGGCACAGGCTCTTTGCGCAGCCAGGGGTTAGGTTGCATATTTGCTTGTTGTATATGCTCGAGCAGGATGCGCCGCACCGTGGCGACACTTTTAGGATGGCGATGAATATCCACGTGATTGGCGGCGACGGTGACTTCCCGTTCCACCTGATAATCACGGACATACTCGGCAAAGCGGGTGGTCTTTATCTGCTCGATCGAGGCACTGGTCAATTCCACGATTCCATCCCCGGGCGAGCTATAACGGTAGATTCCGCTGCGCGGGACCAGGCCCACGATATTGTCATGTTTGACCCAGGGAGCGCGTCGCGCCTGAAACATAACTGGCAGGATGGGTGAGTTTGGCGAGAGGGAGTCGATGCTGGTGGTGATTTCCAGCAGTTTGGGATCGCGGATCAAGCCGGGATTTTTTTCGATCAGTTCATGCCTGCGCATCGAGAGCATCTCGGGCAGCTTAATCAACCGGCGAGCCAGCACCTGGGTGTAGTCATTGGAAAATTCGCTTCCCAGGTGGGGTGTGCCGATCGTGACAATTCGTTTGATGGCGGGATTTGGTTGAAAGAAAAACAGTTCCCGTAATTCAGCTCTGTATTTTTCACTGGCTACGATGCCGTCAAACGGTTTATCACTAAGGATTTTCCAAAAACGATCCTCGCTGTCGATAACTTGCAAGCGAGAAACCAGCCCCCCCATACTATGGCCGATCAGCACCATTTGTTCCATGGCGGGCTGGCGGCTTTGCGGATCAAAGGTTTGGCGGTAATTGCGCAGATCCCCGCGAAAGCGCGTCGCGCTGTACCAAAACGGCTGCCCGGTCGGATAAAAATAGAACAAAAATTGATAGCGACTGCGCAAATCGGCGGAGCCTTGCAGATCATTAAACATCTCCATCCACGTAATTGGGCTAGACCACAATCCATGCACAAACACCACGGGAATTTTATCGGGATTGTACGGTTCCAGCAAGTACAGTCCCGCCAATTCCTCGGTGCTGCCGGGGTTTAGTAGTCCACTGGTGCTGGCATCCAGTTTACCTAGTTGGGGATTACTCAGAAAATGCGCCAGCGGCGTGGATAGGTCCGTCTCGAGCGGCACTTGCCGGTCGCACACGGTTATGTCGCTGGACGTCAATGGATCATATAAATCCAGCACGGCGCGGTGGACGTTACAGGTGGTCCCCGCCTGGGGCTGCTGATGAGCGTGCGAACCATGTTCATCCGGCAACAGTCGCAAAAATGCCGTTAGTGGAAAACTCAGTCCCGGGGGGAAATATTTTTCCCGCGTGGTGGATGTCGCGGGGGGCTTGCGCACGGCGATGAGCGGCACGCCCAGGCCGTAGGTGTGATAATGATTGCGCAGGCCGGTGACTTGATAATCGCTGACGAACTCAAATTTTTCGATTTCGGCGGGATTCCACTGGCCATTGCGAAGCTGGACCTGAATTTGCCATTTTTGCCCGGCGACCTCGATCTCGGCTTGCATATCGGGGCGCAATTGGCCTTCTTTTTGCACAATTTTGAGCGCGCTCTCGAGCGCTTCGTTGTACAAATCACATTCCTGGCGAAACTGAGGGTCATAGGGATTACGAAATTGGGCAAAACGCGGATCAAACAAATAGTAATAGCTATGCGCGACGGACGCCCCAAAGTAATCCAGCGCTAATTTACCATTCGCGCGTTGTTGCTTTAAACCCTCCAGATAGGCTATCTCGGCGTATGCCTGGCAGCCGTCCGGTGACGGATCAACCCGCAAGATTTCATGCAGGTCGGTAAGCAAGACTTGCGCGTCGCCGTCCAATTTATTCAGCAAATCATTGCGACGCAGATACTGGATGGTGCGCTCGGTCGGCTGCGGACCCCCATGCGATATGAGCTTGAGCGTGGAGTCCAGCGGGTTAGAAGAAATCGGCCGCAGTTTGACGATTTCAGAACTAGCGCAGCCCCCCAGCATCACTACTGTCAGAATTGCCCAACCCCAGCCACGCGCAATAGTCTTCGTTCCCGCCGAACGGCTTACGGTCGGCGTCGGGGCGTCATCATGCCTGGTAAATTTCCACCCAGATGCCATCCGGCGCATCGCTGTGGCCTTTACACAAAAAATAGTCGGAAAAAACCCCGTCTGGCAACGGCGGGGCGGGCCAGGGCAAATTGGACGTACCGCTGGGTTGGTATCGCGGCAAAAAAAAACGGTCCCCTGCCCCAGGACCGTCGGCGGGAACCATACTCGCCCGGATGTGTCTAGGCAAGAGCAATATTTTCACACCTGTGTCCCGCCTCGCGGTGCTAGCAATCCAAGAGTGCGTCCTTTACATTCAATGTTTGGTCATTTTAGGTGCCAGGAAACGTGACTACGGCCGGATCAAGAGGCTTGGGATTGATGATGGCAATGACAAATTCGGGCTTTACCCCTCCCCCGCTCTCGGCGGGCCACTGGGCTGTCGGCGATTTATGGCTGCGCCCTCCCCGGCCCGAGGATATCGAGCCCCTGTACGCCGCGGTCATGGAGTCCGTGAATGAAATCCAACCCTGGCTCGCCTGGTATCATCCGGGTTATTCCGTCGATGATTGCGCCCGTTGGGTGAATGATGTGCCCGCTGCCTGGGCGGAGGATCGCTCGTATAGTTTTGCCATCTTTGACCAAGCCACAGAGGCGCTGTTAGGCACCATTGGCATTAATCAACTTGATCGCTTTAACCGGCGGGCCAATCTGGGCTACTTTGTCCGGACTAGCACGACCCGGCGGGGCATCGCCACGGCGGCGACCTTGCGCTTGGCGAGGTTTGGCTTTGCCGAGCTAAAGTTGCAAAGGATAGAAATTGTGGCGGCGGTGGGAAATTATGCCAGCCAAAAAGTCGCGCTCAAAGTCGGCGCCACCCGCGAAGGTGTGGCCCGCCGACGCTCCCACGTTGCCCAACAACAGTTGGATACCGTGATGTTCTCTTTGGTCAAAGAAGATCTTGCCGGGGATCAGCCAATCACGCTTACCGGTTAAAGCGGTTCCTGACGTTTTGCGCGCAGGGCTTGGGCGGTTGCCTGGCAAGCGGTCAGCCGCCGGGTCAATTCGGCCAGAAGTGTGTCATCGTCATAACCCTGGATTTCTTGCGGAAAAAGTGGTTCGCCATATTCAATTTGGACCCAACCAGGGCTGGGCCAGGAATGACTACGGGGCCAGGCTTCGTACAGACCCGCCAATCCCACGGGGACAATCGCGGCTCCTGTCCGCCGGACCAGCGCTAAAAATCCGGGCTTGAGCGGTTGGACGCGTCCATGGGGGGTGCGGGTTCCTTCGGGAAACATCAGAACCACTTCACCCGCCTTCAGCCGCTTCATGGTTTGCTTGATTCCTTCCAGTCCCAGTCCTTCGCGGTCAATGGGAATCGCATCAAGGGAAAGAATGAGCCAGCGGAACCAGGGATGATGAAAAAGTGATTCGCGGGCCAAATAATTCATGCGCCTGGGACAGACGCAGCCGATCAAAGGCGGATCGGCGTTGCTTTGATGATTTGCCAGGACCAGCACGCCCCCCGTTGCCGGAAATTTTCTTGTCCCCCGCGCGCGCAGGCCCAGATAGGGGATGGCCGCCAACCAGGCGGCATAGCGTAAAAATTCATACCAAAGTCGCTGGGGCCAACGTCGTTGCATTTCTGGCAAAAGCCCGGCGATTTAGGGTTGAACAAAATTTAGATGGGAACGCATCCGGCCCAAGATCCAGGCCGTCCCCAGATACTGGCGATAATCGTGCGTCTTGCCCAGGGAAGAAGCGACATCCCATTGCCGGACCTTGGGGGCGTGGACGGCGGCGATCCGCGCCCCGACATAGCCGATAGCCTCGGGATGGGTGTTTCGATCAACCAGGTGATACCGCTTGAGGGCGGGGTCCAAGCTATTATTAAAAAATAATGCCCGCTCGACGCCATTCAGCGCGAAACCATGCGGTTGACCCGGTAATAGCCAGCACTCATTAATGGCGGTGGCAAAAAACACCCCCCGCACCGGACCCAACGCGCCGGTGGCTTCCGCGGGCAAGCGATAACCCGCGAGTGAACCTCCTCCGCGCAAATGCAGCGCTCCGCTGGCGATCCGCGCTCCGTAACTATATCCCACCAAACCCACGGGAGTGCCAGGGAGTAAATCCTTTAAAAAGTTAGCCAGATAAATCCCTTCGCTAGTTGTCCGGGCCGCCTTGGTCTGGATGTCCTGGATTTGGCCTTGAATTTGATCGCTGGGCCAGGACCATATGATAATTCGGATCGGTTGATTGCACCAACCGCCGCGCAGAGCCTCCCCTACGGTATAGCCAAAGTCCACCGCGTCTTGAAAGTTAAAGCGGTTGCCGTGCAGTAAAACATACGTGGGTCGGTTATCCAGGCTGGCCAAAAATTCGGCGTGTGTGGCGTGATTCCAGCGGCAAGCCGTGGAATCGCAGTGCTGGAACGCCAGCCGCGCGGCGGAAACATCGCGGCCCGACTGATAGCAGGGTAAACCGCGACTGCTGACCAGCCAATAGTCCACATCTGGCGTTGTAACGACGGCAGGACCGTCCGCGGATGGCGGAGGCAAGGTCTCTTCGGGGGGAGTAGCGTATATCCAGCCAGTGGACCACAACAAAAGCGCCGCCAAAAGGGTAACCGGCCATAATTCTGGCAGCAAAGTCATTAGCCAGCGTTGCGCAACGAGGGTAAGCGGGTTGAGCGCAATTTTTTGGTTGGGATACGGCATCGCTGACATCCAGTAATAATCGCGGAGCATCTTTGTAAAATGACCGCCATCCACCATGGGACAGGCAAGGGGAACCGCTGAGGGGGCTGTGGCAGGCGCCCAGCGCGGGTAATGCGGATTATGCCGCCGCGCGCGGCTTGACCGATTACAGGAGGGCAAATTTTTCGGATCAACAGTAGGTAGCCGCAAGCTGCCACCGCGTCACCGCTACAGTCCTACAAATTTAGCACGTGATTACGCCGATGATGTGGTAAAAATGCCACAATGTTGAAAAAAATTTTCGTGTTGCGTTTGCACAACGTCAACCATGATGTAAGTTTTCACAGCTTACCATCGTGCGCGGCGGCAACCCTACCGCCAGCGACAGCCCGCCGTGTCACGATACACCCGAATTGGTCAGTCAGTTGGCGACCAGCGGTTGATTGAATGATTTTTTTACCGTGGTTGCCGTTGGCGGCCCCCGCCCGAGTGGTTGACTGCAGCCCCTCCCGCCGCCAAATAAACACCCGCCCCCCCCGACCCGGCCGTTGTGTCAGCCGGTTGAACATCCGTTGCGCTGTGCGCAAGGGAACTCAAGATGATCCCCGGCCTCCGCGGGTAGCGGAGGAATTTTTTATTGAAAGGAGTTTCGTCATGCAACGAATCTTAAGCTTGCTCGGTCTGGCTGTTGTGGCCGCGGGTTTGTCCGGCTGTTCCGCGTGCGATGGATTAACATCGGATTGTGGACCAGGCATGGGTGGCATGCGTTGGGGCTTGTTTAACAAACATGGCATGCATAATGATTGCTCTCCCTGCAGCGCGACGGTCCCCGCCAATAATTGCCCCTGCGGCGACAGCGCGGCGATCAGCGGTCCAGCGCTGGGCGGATCGATTGGCGGGGCGGAACTGGCCAGTTCGAACTGCGCTTGCTCCACCGGCGGCGGCGCGGAATTGATTGGCGGCGCGCCCGCGATGGTGGATAGCCTGCCCCCCGCTCCCAGCGGCACACGCTCCCGCGTGATGCCGGGAATCGAGTAAACGGTCCGCGTCATCCGCCGCCGCGCCTTGATGGCGTCGTCTGCGGGGTTTAGTCGATTGTTTCCCGCTTGACTTTTTCAATCTTTTGCAAGAACGCCCGCAGGGACTGCGGGCGGGCGGCGGGGTCGATTTGCAGGCATTGCATGATCGTTTCGCCCAGAACGGGATCGATGCGGGGGCATAGTTGCGTAATTTGCCGCGGCTCGATCTTGTCATGATTCAGCGCGTCCATCCCCGTGGATTTACCCTTTGGCCAGGGAAGCTCCAGCGCAAACAGCTCAAAGGCGGTCACCCCGAACGCAAAAATATCCAGGCGCTGATCGGTCTTTTTGCGGCGGACCACCTCGGGAGCCAGATAGTTGGGCGTTCCCACGCGGTTGCCCGGTTGCATATATTCAGCCTTGGCCGGCAGGGTCAGGCCAAAATCGATCAACTTTAGAGACGTTGCGTCCTTGGAGCAGACAAAATTTCGCGGGCAAATGTCGCGGTGAATGTATCCCCGCCCATGCACGTAATCCAGGGCCTCGGCCGCTTGCCGCAAGAGGGCCAGTCGATTGCCGTTGAGCAATTCGCTTTTGGAAATAATGAGCGAGTTAAGTCCGGGACCATCCAGAAATTCCATTAAGATGTAGGCCCGGTTGTCCGTGGTGGTGCCGTGCTCCAGGGTCTTGACGATTCGTGGGTGATCCATCCCCAGGGCGATTTCCCCCTCGCTCGGTTTTTTGAGGGCTTTAAAGCGGGATTCCACCGCCTCGGTCTTATCCTTGTCCTGAATTTTTAAACCGACCATTTTGCCGGTCTGGCGATCGCGGGCGGCAAAAAATTCCGACATGGTGCCCGAAATCGCTTCACGTTCGATTTCAAAGCGTTGGGCGATATCGACTTTATTGGAAAAAAGCGCGCGAATTGCCTGTAAAAATCCCATCGGACGATATACCTAAAAAGCTATTTTCCCGTGGCAGTCGATGTGGAGGGACGGGGAACAAAGGAAGCTTCCCCTATTATTATAATCCACGGATTTGTTCCGTGCCCCTTTAGCCACCCCGACTAGGTCAAAATACCGGCAAAACAGCCGTTATTTGCCGCAATAGTCGATGACCCGGGCGATTTCGCTCTTGAGATCGGGACGTCGCACGATCCGGTCCACAAAGCCATGTTCCAGCAAAAATTCGCTGGTCTGAAAGCCCTTGGGCAATTCAATGCGAATGGTGGCTTTGATCGTGCGGGGACCGGCAAAGCCGATCAGCGCCTTAGGTTCGGCAAAGCAGACATCCCCTAGCGACGCAAAGCTGGCCGCCACGCCCCCCATGGTGGGATTGGTCAGGACGCTGATAAACAACCCCCCCGCTTCGTGATAGCGGGCTAGCGCGGCGGATACCTTGGCCATTTGCATCAACGAGAGGATTCCTTCGTGCATGCGGGCACCGCCTCCAGAGGCACTAATGATGATCAGCGCCAAATTTTGGGTGGTTGCCCGTTCTACCAGGCGGGTTAGCTTTTCGCCAACGACCGAGCCCATGCTCCCCATGATAAACGCCGAATCCGTCACGCCGATGGCTACCCGTCGCGCACGGACCATGCCGGAGCCGGTAACAATTGCATCCGCCAGGCCAGTGCGCCGCTGTTCGGCGGCAATCCGCTCGGCGTACGGCTTTTTATCATTAAAGCCCAGCGGATCGACAGATGTCAGGGCGGGATCCCATTCTTCAAAAGTTCCCTCATCCAAAACCTGCGCCAGACGTTCCCGGGCGCTCACATACCAGTGAAAATCGCATTCGGGGCAGGTATTGAGCCGTTGCTCGGCCGCTTTGACAAAAATTGTCGCCTGACACCCGGGACATTGCTGCCATAATCCTTCGGGGACACCCCGTTTGCTGCGTTTCATGGGGGGTTGGGGGGTGACGTTGATAAGGGATTCCAGATTGCCTGTCGCCACGGAAATTACCTTTGTCCACGAAAATGGGAAGTTTGGGGACCCTGGCACAACCACCCCCATGAATTCGACCTGACAGCAGGTTTCATAGGCTGGTTGTGGCGGCGGTTCAATAGACTTAGCGAAAACGGATAGTCTGTAGTTACCCCAAACTCCCGATTTGGGGAATGCCGTTTCAAACTTTTGGAATGAAATTCCCCACCAAATTTATCGTTTAGGGACTAATTTGAACAGCAGTCTCATAAAATCGCCATGATTGCGGGAGGCCGTAATGCTACAGCAGAAGGGTACTATACCCGATATTGGAGACGAAAAGGCTGATTTCAGGTGAGAGCCGGAATAACCAAAAATGGATTGAATAAGAATGTTACGATGTTGTTAAATTAAATGCTAGTAATGGTTTATAGCAATTTACTGTATGGATGATCGGTCTGGAATGTGTCGCAAAACTGCTGAAAACATCAATTGGCGGAACTAACGGTAAAATTCATTTCCGTTCGCCAGGTTTTGGCATGTAATTCTAATTCGGTCGTGGTGGCCGCCTGCTCAAAAACCTTCCAAAAATCAAATTCTCCCCCGGGGTCCAGTTGTGCGGCAAACCAACTGGCCAGCGGTTCGGCCACGATAATCGCCACACGCCCCTGGGAATGCTTTTTGGCGATTTTTTCCAATCCCGCTTCCAGTCGCTTGGCCGCAGTCGTGATCACTTCGCCTTGCGGCGGGCAAACGCTTTCTGGATGCTCTTGCCATTGTTTATAGACCTTAGGCTGTTTATGGCGGATGTCATCGATCAGCATCCCCTGCCAAAGGCCGAGATTCATATTGGCAAATTGTTCACATTTATAAACTTTGGCCCGCAACGGTTTGGCAAGCAAATTTGCCGATTCGACGCAGGCCGTTTGGTTGCCGCAGTAAATCGCCGTCCAGGTTTGCTCCTGAAGTTTGACCGCCAATTGGCGAATTTGGTCCTGGCCCGCTGGCGAAAGTGGCAAATCCAGATTGCCGGCAATCCGTTCTTGCTCGTCATAAAACGTTTGCCCGGGACGGATTAGAACTGTTTGTAACATACAATGTTGATCCTAGATTTTTAATTTCCGGTGATTGGTCCCCAGGGGACTAAGCAAGATTGTCAGAACCGGCGGCGGCCAACCTAGTCAGGCTGTTGATTGCCGCGGCGTAGTCTTTTTGGCGAAAAATACCCGAACCCACCACAAACAATTGTGCCCCGGCGGCGGCACAAGAGCTAATCGTTTGCGCATTGATGCCGCCATCCACCTCCAACAACAATTCGGGATTGCTGGCGCGCGACCAGTCGCGGATTTGGCGTAATTTGTCGAGTGCGGTGTCGTCAAACGCCTGTCCGCCAAAACCTGGTTGCACACTCATGGGAAGCACCAGATCGCAATCCGCCAAAAAAGGTTGCACCGCGGCGGCTGGCGTGGAGGGATTGAGAGCTAACCCGGCCGCTGCGCCCAAGGAGTGAATTTCTTTTAGCAACGGCCGCGGATCGCGCACGGCTTCGATGTGAATCGTCAAGACATTCGCCCCGGCGTCGCGATAGTGCCGCAGATAATCCGCGGGATTGCTAATCATCAAATGGACATCCAAGACAAGATTCGTGCAACGGCGGCAGGCTTCGACAATTGTCAGCCCATAGGTCAAATTCGGGACAAAATGTCCATCCATGACATCCAGGTGCAGACAGGCCGTTCCGGCAGCTTCTAAGCGGAAGATTTCCTCCGCCAGTCGGCCAAAATCGCACAACAGCAAAGAAGGCAACACCGCCGGACAGTGCGCGCGCAATTCGCGCAACCGGGCCCTACCTGCTGTATTTACTAGAGAGTCTGCGGACACAAAGCCCGGAGCCAGGATCACCCGTGATCCATGCTTTCCTCCTGTCGCGAATCGCCAAGGATGAGTGTTGCGATAACGCTAACAGGCTGGGAAAAATGGGTTGACCTGGGTCTCCCTCTGGGAGAATGGCGTATTGCGAGTGTTGAACATCAACACCCGGTTTTGCATCGTAAAGCTCGTACCGTCATAAAATGCGATAGCCAAGCCTTCGAAACGTCCGGCGCTTTCCCCGCCCAACGCTACATGAATTGTAGCAGATATTGGCAAGAATTTACACGCGCGGGTGAAAAGATTGTCCTAAGTTCATGGTGTGCAATCCTTTAAAATTTGCGGCATCATTTTTGCTAAGATTACGAATTTTCATTTTTGGCTTAGCTAATATGCCAATTCCTCATTGTTTTCCGAGTACTGACAGAAAAAGAACACAAGATCATCGTTCCAATTCAGCCACCTTGGGCAGGTCTTCCAAATTTTTTAAGCCAAAGAGTTTTAAAAAGCGGGGGGTCGTGCGATACAGGGGGGTGCGGGGAGATTCAGGCGGTCGTTCGAGCTGTAACAACTGTCGCCGCACTAACTGGCTCAGGATGGCTCCGCTGGGCGTCCCTCTTTGCTGTTCCACCGCCTCGCTGGTTAATGGCTGGTTGTAAGCCACAATTGCCAAAACATCCACCGCCGCCGGCGACAAGCGCGCTGGACGCACCCGTCCAAAGAGGGCGTCGCGCATCCGGGCGTACTCGCTTCGCAGGCTTAGGCGATACCCGCCAGCCAAACTTTCGATGGTATAAGGGCAGTCCGCCGCGACATAAAAGTGATTGAGATCCCGCACCAGTTCGTCAATCTCCGCCGCCGTGACGCCCCGCATCAAACTGGCCAGATGCGCGCTGCTAATTGGTTGCTGATCGGGCCGTCCGACAAAGAGCATGACCTCGACCAGCGAACGGGGTGTGATGGGGCAAACCGCTTCATCCGGGTTGCCAGGGTGCAAAATATCCCCGGCGTCTTCGCTCCCGCGGATATCGCCGGGGATTGCGCTTTGCGACGAATTCGCGGCATCCAACAGGGGATCCGTGCCGTCGACAACGGGAATAGAATAGGGATCATCCCCCTGGCGCAAGAGCGACTGAAACGCTTGGCTTAGTTGATCCAGCGAAAACCCCGCGTCCAACGCGGGATTGCCGCTGTCTGGATTGTCCACACCCATGTTGACGAAGACCTCTTGCCGCGAGTCAGGTTCATTCCAGCTATTTTAGCCGCGTTTGCCTACCTCTTTTTTCATAAAAGCCAGGCCTTCCTTGGCCAGTTGCATTTCGTCGTCAAACATTCGCCGCCAGATTTTGGTTGCGGCGCTGATGCCCGGCAAGGCCAAGCCAAACGCTTCGACCACGAGCCAACCGTTGTATTTCACCTCATGCAAGGCGTTAAAGGTCTCGTTCCAACCGATCTCCCCCTGACCCGGTGTGCTGCGGTCGTTCTCGCTAATATGCACATGATACAAATGCGGTGCCGCCAATCGTATCGCCGTGGAAATATCCTTCTCCTCGATATTGGCGTGAAACGTGTCGTACATCATCCCGCAAGCGGGATGATCCACCGCCTTGACAAAGCGCACCATTTGGGCGGCGCAATTAAGAAAATACAATTCAAACCGGTTGAGATATTCGCAGGCCAGCCGCACATTGGCCTGCCCCGCGTGCTCGGCGACTTGCCGCATGCTTTCCACACCCCATTTAAACTCATCCTCGGTGGGGCCTTTGCCGGTGAATTCGCCGATTGCCGAATGAAACGGCCCGAGCAGCGTCTCCGCCCCGATCGCCGCGCAGCAATCCACGGTTAATTTATTGTTTTGCACGCCCAAGGCGCGTACTTTCGCATCGGGACTAATGGGATTATCAGCCGCTCCTCGCACCGCTACCGCCGTGCAGGCCAAACCCAGGTCGGTCAACTTCTTTTTCCAGGGGATAAACAATTCGGGTCGGGGGTCAAAGATCGGCACTTCCACGCCATCGTAACCCAGCGCTTTTAATTGTTCCAAAATCGGCAGCAGACCGTCATGCAGGTGATCGGTCCACAACAGCAAATTCATGCCGTATTTCATCGGGCAAGTCCTTTGATAACAGAGTGTGGGCGTGGGTACCCCAAAAATGGGTCAGGGGAAACGACAAGGCCAAAAAATCTATTCACGGACGAATTTTCCCTATGGTGACAGATTTTGCGGCCAGGGGCAACAGAGGGTAAAGCGGAAGTTGTATTCTCGTTATTTTTATGGGGAAAATCGCTAGCCCCCCCTCGTTGAATTCGTCCCTCGCTAAAAATTCACGTTGGCTTTTTTGGCCAGGCCGGGGAAGGTAGCGGGAAATATTTTAAAAAAACGACCCCGACTTGCATCCAACCGGCAACATCGGGCGAATTCATGGTTGAGCGCTCAGATTGGAAATTTTGACGGGAGAATGTTAGTCATGCCGTTCCCTTATGGCGTGCTTGGTAATTCTCCACACAATTTAGTGACATTTTTACCCCACAATTCAGGAGTTATTTATGAAGATCAGTCTTTTTGCCCTTTTAGCGGTTGCCACCGGACTGTTTGTTGGTCAGATGTCTTATGCTGGCAAGCCCTGTGCCGCCAGTCGTGCCCAAGCTTCCGCTGCCTACCGTGGCCATGCCGTCCAGCATGTCGCGTTCGCCAAGGAAGAAGCCAAAGATATTGTCGACACAGCCGTGGGAGCCGAAGGTTTTAAGACCTTGGTCGCCGCTGTCAAGGCCGCGGACCTGGTTGAAACCCTCAAGGGCAAAGGTCCTTTTACGGTGTTTGCACCCACGGATGAAGCATTTGCCAAGCTTCCCAAGGGTACCGTGGAAGAACTGCTCAAGCCGGAAAATAAGGACAAGTTGGTGGCCGTGCTGACGTATCACGTGGTGCCGGGCAAGGTTTTGGCCGCCGATGTGGTCAAGCTGAAAGAAGCCAAAACTGTCCAAGGCACCGCCGCCAAAATCACCGTCAAGGAGGGCAAAGTGATGGTGGACGACGCGAATGTGGTCAAAACCGACATCATGTGCGCCAATGGCGTGATCCATGTCATTGACTCAGTCATCCTGCCCAAGTAAGTTAATTTTCCGTAACTATGAAAGTTTAACTACGGAAAATCTTCGAAATTGGATGGCAATTGGCTTGTGACTGACTTGATTTTGCCACGCATAGCCGCTGGAGACACCACCGCCGTACGCGATTGTTTATCGCGTTACGGCGGTTTGGTTTGGTCCCTTGCGCAGCGTTGCTTGGCCAATCCCACCGATTGCGAGGAAGCAACCCAAGAAATATTTATAGAAATTTGGCAACAAGCCGAGCGTTTTGATCCAAACCTGGGTTCGGAAACCGGCTTTATCAGCCTGTTAGCCCGCCGCCGGTTGATTGATCGCTTGCGTCGGGCCAATCGTCAACCCAACACATCTTCCATTACTGACGACATTACCGTGCCGCTTGCCCCCAACAGCTCCTGCCCGTTGGAATTGGCCGAAACCACCGCCCAGGTGCGTGAACGGTTGGCCAAACTGCGCCCAGCGGAGCGGCAGGCGGTTCAACTGTCGATTTGTGACGGACTGAGCCATGCCGAAATCTCGGCCCAGACGGGACAGCCGCTGGGGACGGTAAAATCCCACGTTCGCCGGGGTTTACAGTTTTTGCGTCAGATGTTTGTCGCCGACCTTGAGCAAGGGGGCGTGACATGAATTTCACCGAGAACCCCCGTGAAGAGCGGTATTGGGAACTGCTGGAACAACATCTGGCGGGGAGCCTGAATCCCCAGGAAGCCGCCGAGTTTGCCCGCCTGAGCGCGGAATTTTATCCCGCTGCCGAAAATCCGCCCGGAACAGATCCCCATTTGGCCAGTCAAATCGGAGTTACAACCGATCTGGCCCACTGGAAAGAACTGGCGGGACTGGTCGTTGCCGCCCAAGCGGTCCCCAATTACCAGGAATTGCCCGGATCCCTGGCCGAAAAAATCCTAGCCACAGCCACCCTGCCGGATCATAGGCAAACGACGCGCAAAGGCTTCGCATCGCAGCCGGTCCACGTCGCCAGTGCCGGTACATTGCATGGCGATCCACGCCCGTCTCGCCCAGACTCGGCAAATGTTACCCCTGCCCAGCAATCCCTCTGGTCGCGAGAAATGGGGGCTTGGTTGGTGGCGGCGGCAAGTATTTTTTTAGCATTTGTGACGTTGCTCAATCGCGCCTCGGACAGATCTAGGGACATCGTTGTGGTGCCACCTCCACCCAATGCCGCCGTCCAGCGAGAGGAAATGCTTGCCCGGGCGGGTCAGGAAAACGCCCAGATTATCCGCCGCGACTGGACCGCCACGATGGACCCCGCCGCCCTAGGGGCCAGCGGTGACGTGGTCTGGGATAACGCGGCCCAGCGTGGATATATGCGTTTTCGAGGCTTGCCGGTCAATGATCCCCGCCAGGAACAGTACCAACTGTGGATCTTTGACACCGCGCAGAATGAAAAATACCCGATTGACGGAGGGGTTTTTGATATCGAGCGGGGGACGGGGGATATTATTATTCCCATTCAGGCAAAACTGGCGGTCCAGCAGCCGACGTTATTTGCGATCACGGTGGAAAAGCCAGGTGGCGTGGTTGTTTCCGACCGTTCGCGCTTGCCTCTCTTGGCCAAGGTGGAGTAAGGTAATGAATGTTTGAAAGAAGCATGCCCATGGCAGAATCCGGCCATAAACACAGATCCTGTGCAATCCGCATTCTTCATTCATCATTCTTCATTCATCATTTACCCCCTTCCCCCATGTCTTCCCCCTCCCGTCGGCATTTTTTACAAACTTTGGGCGTGGCCGCCGCGGCTGGTATTGCGACGCGGCAGACAGGTCAGACGTCAACTGTCCTCGCGGCGGATGTGGCCCCCGTGCCGTCAACCGCCACCCACCAGGCAACCGCAACTCGCCAGCCCCCCGAGCGGACGCATTTGGGCGTGTCAACGTACTCCTTTTGGCAGTTTAACCGAGAGGACTGGCGCGACCTGGGCAAGTGCATCGACGCCGCGGCGGAAATGGGCTTTGACGGGGTGGAGATATTACACCGTCAAATGGTTGACGAGTCCAACGCCACGCTGCAAGGGCTAAAAAAGCGGGCGTTTGTCAATGGTCTATCGCTGTGCGGGTTTTCCACGCACCAGGGATTTGTTTCGCCCGATCCGGCCGAGCGGAAAAAAAACATCGACCATACCATTCACTGCATTGAGTTGGCCTACGCGATGGGCATTCCCACGATGCGGGTCAATACGGGCCGCTGGGGGACGAGCAAGGATTTTGACGCCCTGATGGCCAATCGCGGCATCGAGCCAAACCTGCCTGGCTATACCGATGAGGACGGCTACAAATGGGTGATCGACAGTTTGGCCCAATGCCTGCCCGCCGCCGAAAAATGCGGCGTCTACCTGGGATTAGAAAATCACTGGGGGCTGGGCCGCACACCAGAGGGGGTGCTAAAAATCATCAAAGCAATCGATAGTCCCTGGCTAAAGGCGACGCTGGACACGGGAAACTTCCTGGAGGACCCCTATGACCGGCTGGAACTGATGGCCCCTCAGGCGATCCTGGTCCAGGCCAAGACGTACTACGGCGGCGGCCTGTGGTACAGCCTGGATTTGGATTATCCCCGCATCGCCAAAATGCTGGCCAAGCACAACTATCGCGGGTGGATCTCGCTCGAGTTTGAGGGAAAAGAAGACCCAGCGACGGGGGTCAAGAAGAGCATTGAGTTGCTCAGAGGGGCATTTGGGTAAGGGGGGAGGCACTGTAACAATAAAATGTGCATTTTTCTATTTGTGTGGTGGTGACGCAAGGCACTGGTTGACGTACGCGGATTTACGTATAGGTGGTTAATGTAGTACGGCGAGTCAGGCGGAATTAGGTTGTGCAACTACAGTAGGGTGGTACAGCCAATTAACATGGCGATGTCAATGACAACAATCCTTTGCTGCCCAATTATGAGCGGAGTGGATTCGCGCCTGTAGAGCAGTATCTTTTTTCCTCCCCAAATAAAGTAATTCTCAATCTCTGCCGCCCGACCGGTCAAATTGTTTTAAAGCCGATTCTTCGCAAGTAGCTGTATGTGTCATCATAATATTCTGGCTTACGAGTGGGATCTGATTCGGAACCATCAGGCACAACGATCACCATACCTTGACGCGCACGCGTTAGCAATACTCGATAAGCGTTCTTCATGTGAAGTGGCGGACCCTAATCTGAAACGCAATTTATGTCAATAAAATAATTTCCCGCAGGGGGAATTGGGGTTGTAAAAAACATGGCTGGACGTTACTAGCGGTGCGGGTATCTGACATCCACGCCACTGGGAACGGAGTTCCAG
>JANRLT010000062.1 GCA_033762255.1 Pirellulales bacterium
GCCGCCCTGGAGGCCACGGGGTATATCCTGGCCAATCTAAATAACATATTAGAAGTCGACGAGCAGCACCCCGAACGGCTGAAAAAACTTCAGGATTTTTGCGAAACCTGGCTCGCCCGCGCCTGGCGGCGGGAGTTGACCGTTGAGGAGCGGAAATCCTATATCGAGCAACAGTTTGCGGCGACTGATCCCCCTGAGGCCGCCAAACGCGTGTTGATCCTTGGCCTCAAATCCCCCCAATTTTTATACCGCGACATCCAGCCGCAAAATACACCATTTGCCCGCGCCGAACAACTCGCCTGGGCGTTGTGGGATTCGCTGCCTGATCAATCCTTGCGGGACGCGGCGGCCAAAAACGAACTGCAGACCCCGGAGCAAATCCGCGACCAGATCGAACGAATGCTGCGCGATACGCGCGCGGTTTTTAAGCTGAAATCATTTTTACTTGCCTGGCTCAAGGCGGATCAAATTCAAGACTTGGCCAAGGACCAGACCAAGTTTCCCGGGTTTGACGAGGCACTGATTGCCGACCTGCGAACGTCGTTAGAGCTGCAACTGGAGGACTTTTTACGCAGCGGCGGGGATGTTCTAGCCACGGCGGACGTGCGGGATTTATTTCGCCAGCGGCAGATTTATCTGAATGGACGATTGGCCAAGTTTTACGGTATCGACGCCCCCGCGGACGCTCCCTTTGCCAAATATGAACTTAACCCCAACGAACGGGCGGGGGTTTTGACCCATCCCTACTTGATGACCAGCTTTGCCCATAATGCCACCACTTCTCCCATTCATCGGGGAGTGTTTTTAGCGCGGGGGATATTGGGAATGTCGCTACGTCCACCGCCAGAGGCCGTGGCTCCACTCGCCCCGGATTTGCATCCCGACTTGACCACCCGCCAACGCGTGGCCCTCCAGACCAAGGCCAATGTCTGCATGAGTTGCCACGGCATCATCAACCCGCTGGGATTCGCGCTAGAACAGTTTGACGCGGTGGGGCGTTTTCGAACCGAGGAAAACGGCCAGCCCATTGACGCCAGCGGCAGCTACCTGACGCGCGACGGCCAACTGGTCAAAGTCAACAACGCCCGGGAGCTGGCGGACTTTTTATTATCCAGTTCCGAAGCCCAAGAAGCTTTTTGCACCCAGCTCTTTCACCACTTGATCCAGCAGCCGGTGCGGGCGTATGGATCGCAATCCGCCCCCGAATTGGTAACCACCCTAGTCGAGGGAAACCACCAACTAAAACCATTAATTATTGCCATTTTGTTAAAGTCCACCTTGGCTCCCCCCCCAAATTTCGCCGATACGCCCTAAGGGTGTAAACTAAATTGTACCTAGGGCGACGCTGCGCTTGCCCTAGGCTGGGATAGGTCGGGCCTTTGGCCCGCATTGAAACAGATGCCTTTGGCCCACAATAAATCATTTTTCAGTACAGCCATTTCGCAGGAAACATTCCCATGCCACATAACGCCAGCCGCCGCGATTTTTTACGCAAATTGGGCCTCAGCGCCGCCAGCTTGCCCTTTGTGCTAAATCTTCCCAGCTTGGGCTTTGCCAACCAAACCGCGCGCAAACAGCGGTTGGTGGTGATCTTTAGCCCCAACGGCATCGTGCCCAAGAACTTTTGGCCGGAAAAATTCGGCGCGGATTTTGAGCTAAAGCCGATTCTGGCCCCCCTGGCTCCATTCAAGGATAAAACTCTGATCCTCAAGGGGGTCTGTGACAAGGTCCGTGGCGATGGCGACAACCACATGCGCGGCATGGGCTGTCTTTTGACCGGGACAGAGCTATTCCCCGGCAACATTCAGGGAGGCTCCGACACGCCCGCTGGTTGGGCGAGCGGGATTTCCATTGACCAAGAGCTAAAGCATTTTTTGCAGTCACAGGACTCCACGCGCACGCGGTTTGGGTCGCTGGAATTTGGCGTGTTGGTGCCGGAACGGGCCGACACCTGGACGCGCATGGTTTATGCCGGGGCAAATAAACCGATCGCCCCCATCGATAATCCCTACGCCATGTTTAATAAGCTGTACGGCCAGCAAAAAGACCAGGCGGCCCTAGCCAGCGTCTTGGACGAGGTTCGCGGCGACCTGCAAAAGCTGGCCCAGGCCGTCAGTGCCGAGGACCGCCGCCTGCTGGATGAGCACGCGGGCTTTGTCCGTCAAATGGAAGCCGAACTGCAAACCGACCAATCCGCCAACGTCGGCCACGCCGTCCCCGAGTTAGAACAAGGCATTAAGGAGGAAAACGACAATATCCCCAAAATCGCCAAGCTGCAAATTGAATTGCTGGTTAATAGCTTTACCCAGGATTTCTCGCGGATCGCGACCTTTCAAATCACGAATTCCGTCGGCCAGCCCAAGATGCGGTGGCTGGGGATAGAAGAGGGGCATCACGAACTGTCGCACGAGCCGGACAGCAACGAACAAGCCGTGGAAAAACTGACCAAAATCAACACCTGGTACTGTGAACAACTGGCCTACCTGTGCCAGCGGCTGGCCGAAACGCCCGAACCGGGGGGAGGGGGATCGCTGCTCGACAATACCACGGTGATCTGGACCAACGAACTGGGCCAAGGTAATAGCCACACGCTGGACAATATCCCGTTTGTGCTGGTGGGCGGGGGGCTCGACTTTAAGCTGGGCCAGGCCCACGACTTTAAGGATCAGCCGCACAACCGGTTGTTACTGTCCCTGGCGCATGCTTTTGGCCACCGGATTGACAAATTTGGTAACCGCGACTTCTGCGGCGCGGGACCGCTGGGGTTAACCTAAAGGGTAGCGAAACTTGCAATAAGTTCCGAAATTCTTTCGTGTAGCTTGGGCTTTAGCCCGAGACTTGCGGAGGTGCTGGGGAGCTAGGGTGCTGGGGAGCAGGGGAACTAGTCCCCTTCCAAACTCCATTACTCCAAATGCCACTCCTCCAAATACCAAAAAACCAGCAACCAAAAACCAATCAGCCCCCTTTATTCGCCTCCACCAATGACTCCTCCGCGCTAATCGCCCCGGCTACGATCGCCCCCAATTCCTCGATCTTATCCGGGGGCAGGCTCGAATCCTTGATCTTGTCCGGATACCGCCAAGTAATCAGCACCTTGTTTTTGTCGAGGTCCAGATACCACAGTTGAATCTCGCCGGGTTCATTGGGCATTTGATTAGCGGCGGCGCCATCAAACTGGCTACTGAGGATTGAAATAAAATCCTTGGCATTGTCAATTTTGGCAAACTTGACCCCCCGCTGCTTTCCCTGGTTGTCTTGATTGGGCATGGGTGCCAAATCAATGTTGCGCTCTTCCCAGCTTTTTACCGGGACGGCTTTGAGCACTTTATCCCCCAGCGCTGTCTTGCCTTCGGGAAACACCCAAATGGACATTTGCACCGGCAAATGAACTTTCTCTCCTCGGTTTTCGCTTTCACTGTTGGTGGGTTTAATCTCGGTGCCGGTGTATTCGACTTTCGCCACGAAGGGATATTTAAACGGTTTTAATGTCAACAGCGCGGATAATTCAGGAGGAGTGATCCAGTTTTTGTTAATCGCAAAATCCGAATCCACCAGCGGATTCTTGGCTTTGCTGGTGAGCACCTTTCCCCCCTCCACCTGGGCAAAGATCCGCGGCAGCCGGTACACGACCGCGGTGCGCTCGACATTGGCATAGGCGTTTTCCAGCTTGTCAAATTTTTGATACCAGTCGATTTGCTTTTTGCCGGTATCGACGGCCTGTTGATAGGTCCCCGAGCCGCATCCCCCCAGCGCTAAACCCCAGCAGCCCAATAATAACCACCAACCTGCTTTCGCTGAAACCCGTCGCCGCCCTTCCGTAGGCTGTTGATCGATTAACATTTGTCTCGGTTTATCAAGCATGGGTAGGACCCCTCTTTTGGCAAGTTCACGGGAGAAAAGTGTATTCTAAGATGATGATTATAACAAACATCCGGGAATTTTTCTTATCCCCGGCTGGCAAATGGCAGTTTTGTACTTGAGCAGTTTAGCCCACTTTGGGAAAATAAATTGCCCGGCAAAGAAACAGAACGCTTTTGACATTTTGTGCTCTTCGTGACCTGTTGGTTTTTTCGCAGCCGGTTTTTCCCAGTAAAATTCACCTGCAGCATTGGCCACTTTATGCATTTGCCCTCCCATCAGTTGGATTTGACCACCAGCGCGGCCTCCGCCGTTTTGGCCGCCGCCGCCCTAGCCGCTAGTGCTTTCCCCGGGTGGAAACGCGTTTTGGGGACTGGGGATTCTCCAACCCGCCAAAATTTGGCCGCGGGGGAGGGATTGGTACCACCCACGCCGGGCCTGTTGGCCGGGGGGGCGGGCTTGGTATTTGCCCTGCAAATGTTGAATTTTCCCATTAGCACGGGGGCCTCGGGGCACATCCTAGGGGGATTGGCCTTGGCAATAGCCTTTGGCCCCCGCTCTGCCATGTGGCTCATGGCGGCTATTATCACCGTACAAGCACTACTGTTTGGCGATGGCGGACTAACCACCCTGGGGGCAAATATCCTTAATATGGCCATCGTGGGCGTATGGGTGGGCTGGGGGGCGTTGCGCCTAAGCAACGCTGTTTTGGGAAATGATTCTGCCCAAGGCAAGCCAGAGCCTTTAGGCCATATCGCTCGCTTGGCTCAGTTAGCTGGAGTGGCTTTTGCAGGTTGGGTCTCGGTCATGGCGGCGGCCCTAAGCTGCGCCGTGCAATTGGCAGTGGCAAATCAAGTTAATTGGTGGCTGGTGGCCACCACGCTTTTGCCCGTTCATGCCTGGATCGGCCTGGGGGATGCGCTGGCGGCGGGAATGATCTATTACGCGGTCGCTTTCTCGCGGGGGCGGGGGACAAAGCGCGTGGGAGTGTTGCCGGGCGCAAATTTTACCGCCGCAATTTATACCGCGGGTCTGGCATTGGTGGCCGTGGTGTTGGCCCCCTGGGCGTCCAGCCTACCCGATGGCCTGGAATGGTCGCTTACCAAGTTAAATATGGAGGCCATCGCCGAAAATGCCGGATCGTTGGCGGCCCGGCTAGAAAACACATTGTCTCCCTGGCAACTGGCGGATTATGAATTGCCGTTTTGGCCCGGGATGGGTTGGTCAAGCATGTTGGCGGGCTGGCTAGGTTTGGCGATGGTGTCTGGAGTGGTCTGGATGGGAGTTATAGCTCAAGCGGCAATGAGCAAAGCGCGCTTGGCAAAATTGTCGCCACGACGGTAGGGGAAAGTACGTAGCCGGCACCTTCCAGGTGCCGTGTCCATTGTGAAAATTATGTCTTTGTTACAAACGATGAATTCTTACCAGTCGCAACGGCAGCGGGACGCTGCCTGCTACGTAGCAGCTCTTCGCAGACACTATCCGCCAGCATAATCCCCTGGTGGGTTAATCGCGCGCGGCGACTAGGGACCGTGCCTAGGGACTGTTCCACCGGCGACGTTACTATTTCCAGTAAGCCCAAGGCCCGCAATCTGGCCACGGAATCGCCAAAGAACTGGTCAAAAATTTGTCCGGTTTGCTCCTGCCACCATTCCACCTCAAAGCCCGCGATTTGCCGCAGGGCAAAGACCGCCAGTTCGCGAGCGCGTTCGTCAGGCGACAATCGTTCCCGTTCCGCCACGGGGGATAGCCCCTGATTTAGCCGTGCCAGCCACGTTGTCGTGCTGCGATGATTGGTCGAGCGTTCTCCCGCCACGTAACGGGCCGCGCCAGGACCGGCGGCGTAGTACTCGCCTCCCGCCCAATAGACCAAATTGTGCGCGCATTCCCGCCCGGGTTGGGCGAAGTTGGATATTTCGTAATGGAAATAGCCCGCCGCGGTTAGTTCCGCCATTGCCAATTCGTACAGGGTTGCCTCGGTCGCCTCGTCCACGGATTGCAGCTCGCCGTGCAGCCGGCGGTTCCAAAATCGCGTTCCCCGTTCCCAGGTCAATCCGTAGGTGGAAACATGCGCGGGGGCTAAACGCGATAATTGATCCAGATCGTTTTGCCACTCGGTCCTGGTTTCGCCCGGCGCGCCAAAGATCAAATCCACCGCCGCCACCAATCCCGCATCCTGGATATGCCGCACGGCCTGTTCGATCCGCGCGGCGTCATGGTCGCGCTCCAGCAATTGCAATTTGCGCGGGGAAAACGATTGCCCCCCTAGGCTCACGCGCGTGACGCCGCCAGCGCGTAACTGACCGAGAATTTCCGCGTCAATGTCCGCGGGATTGGCCTCGACCGAAAATTCTCCCCCAGGCAAAAGCGGATGCCAATGATTGACCAAGTCCAGCAGCCGCGCCAAGTCCGCACCCCTTAAAAACGTGGGCGTGCCGCCGCCAATAAACAAAGTCCGCACGGGTCGGGGCTGGGTAAGGGCCGCCAGCTCCCGATTCAGCGCGTCCAAATACGCGGGGACCAGATCGGCCCGCCCCGCCACTAGCGTAAAATTGCAGTAGCCGCAGCGGTGCCGACAAAACGGGACGTGAAGATAAGCGGCTTGCGGCGTCATGAATGGATTTAGGCGATTGAAGCGGATACTTAGCCAAAAGTTTACCATTGGCGGACAAGGACGGGGCCGGATTTTTTAACAGATGCGGGCGGATTGTCCCTAAATCGGGGAGTTTGTCAGCCCCGCCCCCACAGATTACAATCAGTCACAGTCCGGGAGTAAACAGCACCATTTTTTACAACGAGGGGGAAGACGAGATGTCGAAGATTCGGAAACTTTCGCGTCATTGGTGGGCCGCCATGGGAATTGCCATCATTGCGTGCGGCGGGATGGGGGTGTGGAACCTGATCGCGGACGAATACAAAAGCGGCAAAGTCTGGCCCGAGCCCAAAGTTGTCACGCCGGGGGTGGAGAATGGCCCTCCGTCCGACGCGATTGTCCTGTTTGACGGCAAATCGCTGGACGCCTGGCATAACGGCGACAAATGGAAAATCGAAAACGGCGCGGCCACCGTCCAGCGGGAAGGGATCACCACCAAGCAGTCGTTCGGCGATTGTCAATTGCACATCGAATGGGCGTCCCCGGAACATGTGACCGGCGAAGGACAGGGACGCGGCAACAGCGGCGTGTACTTTATGGGAAACTACGAGGTGCAGGTGCTGGACTCTTACAATAACACAACCTATTTTGACGGCCAATGCGCCAGCATCTATAAGCAAAGCCCGCCGCTCGTGAACGCTTGCCGCAAACCGGGGGAATGGCAAACCTACGACATCATTTTTACCGCGCCCAAGTTCGACGACGCGGGTAACGTAACCAAGAAGGCCGCCTTCACCGTGCTGCATAATGGCGTCCTGGTTCAGAATCATTTTGAACTGGAAGGGACCACCGCCTGGGACCGCGCTCCCCAATACCAAAAGCACCCCGAAAAGCTGCCGATCTCGTTGCAAAATCACGGCAACCCCGTGAAGTACCGCAACATTTGGATTCGCGAGCTGTGATTGCGGAAATGAAAGATTCAAATTAGCACGGAGCCACAGGGATAACAGAGCAGAACGGAAAAGATGCAAGAAAGATTGAACAAAGAAAACGAAGATGTTTTTCAACTTCAATCATTTCACTGTTTTCCACTACAGATTTAAATCCCTTATCCGTGAAAATCCGTGTCCATCCGTGGCCTAAGAATTTCTTTTTTAGCCACCGATTTACACGGATGAAACACGGATAAATTCATGCGGAATTTTGCCTGCTCGGGACTACTCCCCCTTCCTTCGTGGCTCTGTGTGATAAATACCGTGGCTCCGCAATTCGTGGTTTAGTTCCGCTCATTTGCCATCCTCGGGCGGACCGCTTTCCAGCGCCGCCAGCAGATCGGCGATCTGGGCGAGTGACAATTCGTTTAGCAGTCCCTCTGGCATCAGCGACAACGGGGCGGGTTCTGATTCGTCAATTTCGACCTTGGGAATAGTCGCGCGGGTGACATCGGCCTGCATGACGGTGATTTCGGTGTCGGATTCGGCCAGGGGAACGCCGCTGACGCTGCGGCCATCCTTGAGCGTGTAAACCCGCCCCCGATATTGATCGGCGATGACCTTGCTGGGATAAATCAGACTGTCGATCAGATCCTGGCGGGAAAATCGGCGGCCCACCGCCGATAAATCCGGCGCCGCGGCCTCACCCGCCGCGCCAAAGCGGTGACACGCCAGACAGCGGGATTTTTCTAGCAGTGGCAAACCCAAGGAGGCATTTCCCGTGTGCCCGGCCAAGTACTCGCTGATTTGCGCCGCGCTGTATTTACTGGCCACGGGCTTATGGGGCAAGAGTTCCACGCGCTCGGGCTGGCGGTCCTTGCGTTGGCGGCGAAAGGCCCCCGCCTGATCAGGGGGCAATCCCGCCAGCCAACTTTCAAATACTAAAATCAAGGCCGAGGAACGAATCCCGCCCCAAGCCTGGGCCTGACAATGCCAATCCAAAAATTCCAACCGCAGTTCATTGGTCCAGCCGCCGCGCAACTGCGATAGACAAAGTGCATAGTGAAACTGCTGCTCGCGCGGAATTCCCGCGCGCATTTGCCGCAATAACACTTCCGCCGTGTCGGGCAGATTGGCCAAAACCGCAATCGCCGCCATTTCCCGCTGGACGCGATAATCGGCCTTGGAAAATTGTTCCCATAATAATCCGGCCGTTTCCCGGGCCTGCTCTGGCAAAGGGGGGACATTGGCCGGTCGGGTGGCGGGAGAAAACGTCTGCCAGGTGTTTTGATACAGGATCGCCGTTAATTGAAACGCCCGGCACATGTCCAGCCAAGTCTCGTCATTCCAGGTTTTTTCGGCGGAGCTGCCATTGGCGGCGGGATCCGCGGGAGTCGCTTCCGCCGCCGGGTCGGCGAACGGATTCACTAACCCTGTGCCTGGGCGGGAATGGGACAATAACTCGTTTTGACGTTGCCATAACTGTGTCGCCAGGGCCGGGTCCCGGCTGGCGACGGCAACCGCGATCATGAGGAGCGCGGACGCGCGGGGGGACTCTGTCGCGGCTAACAGCGGGGTTAGCTCCGCGGGCTGGTCCTGGCAAAGGGCGCGCAGGGCCAAAAATCGGACTTGGCGATTTTCCGAGGATAGTAAATTAACGATCCGCTCGCGCGTGGTTGTGGTTAATGGCAGATTCACGGCTAACTGCGTTTCCAGCACGGCACGCTGGACCAGGGGACTGGCATCGGCCAGCAAATCCATCCAGGGAATTTTTTGCGCGTCGGCTCGATAATCGCTCACGCACCGCGCTCCATAGGCGCGCAATTGCGGCTCTTTTTCTTTTAGCAGACTGGTGATTTCGGCGGAGGTCAACAACGGGCCAAACAGCCTGCGAATGGCCAGGCCCCGCAGTCGTTGATCGAGGGGCAAACCAGGATCCGCGGTCAGCTTTGGCAGGTCGCTATCCCAACGGGTGCCAGCGGTTTGCCGCGCGGCGGCAATGGCGGCCAGGCCCCAAGCGCTTTGCGGCTGGGGCTGGCCAATAGCCGCCTGGATGGCCCGTTCGGCCTTCGAGAGCGCGGCGGAGTTGGCCTGCGCGGCCTGATCGGTTTTGCCATTTGGTGTGGCTGTCGCGGCCGCGCTGTTTCCCGCCGCCGGACCGACATACCGCACGCGGTACAATCCCCCCTGGGTGTTCCCCCCTCCCGTACAAAAGTACAAGTGGCCGTCGGGACCGACATCCAAATCGGTCACGGTTAACGGCTGCCCGGTCAAAAATTCGCGCCATTCCGGTAGGGCGGAACTACCCGCCGCCGGAGGAAAGACCGCCAAAATACGTCCCAGGCTCCAATCTCCACAAAACAGCGCGCCGTGATATTCGGCGGGAAATGCCGTATGCCGGTAACAAACCATGCCAGAAGGGGACCCCCGCCCCGTATTCGCCGTCGCGGGGAGGCCGTCAGGGTAATATTCTGGCCAGACCCCGCCGCCGTTCCGCCAGCCATATTCGCCGCCGGCAATCACCTGCTCCAACCGATTGGGCCGATACCAGGGGAGATTCACATCCCCTTCCTGATCGCTATCCCACGCCCACAGGTCATTAGTAGCGTCAAATGCGATACCGTATTGATTGCGAAAGCCCCCCGCAAACGCATTCCAGGTTTTGCCCGAGCCATCCACGCTGCGCAGAACCATTCCCCCCGGAGCGCTCCGCTGCGCACGGGGATCAATCAGCGGCAACAGCGCGTGCCCCTCGTACCAATCTCGATACGGCGAGTTAGCCGCCAACTCCACGGGACCGGCCTCATATCCAAAGCTGACATACCAGCGGGCGTCCGGTCCCAGCAAAATCTGGTGTGGACCGTGATAGTGGTACTTTCCCGGGATGGCATAGAGCAGTTCCGCCTTGGTGCGCGCTCCGCCGACGGGTCCGCTTTGACGATAGACGCCTGGACCCTCGGCACCGACGCCGACGCAGTATAAATTTCCCAAAAGGTCAAAATACCCTTGGCAATCGAGCACCAAACTGGAAAACAATTCCGCGTTTTGAAATTTGCCGTTACCGTCGGGATTGGTCAGCACAAACGTTGCCCCCTGGCCGGGCAAGGGATCGCTTTTTCCCAGGGCATAGGGGCCTTCACGGGTGACAAGCGGTCTGCCCAGATGGTCAAACTGAAAACGGGTGAGAGAGCCGGTGAGGGCGGGATCGGCCACGCATTCGACAATAAATCCGGGAAGGGGCTGAAACCGCCGTCCCGCAAAGACACCCCCCGGAGGCGCTCCCCAGGGAGCCGTGCCGCCATAAGGTCCCCATTCTCCAGCTTGCGGCCAATTGGCGTCGGCAAAGAGGGTTTCTTCCCATCCCGCGGGGGCCGTGTCGGTGGATTTCCAGCGAGCATTACTCACTAGCAATTCCACCGGGGAACTTTTGGTCCGCAGACTAAGGGAAGTCATCAAACCTGCCGAGCCTTTGGCGGTATTTTCAACCCGCACGGCCAAAGCGTTGGGTCCCGCCACCAAAAAGGGCGTTAAATCAAACTGGCCCACATTTGCGGCGCCGCGGCCGGTTCCCACGGATTGACCATTGACGAACAGTTCGTAAGCGTCATCGGCGGCAATTTCCAGATTGGCGTTGTCAAAGGTAGCCTTGGTGTTAAACGTAAAGCGAAAATATCGCGTCCCGGCGGGAATCGCGTTTACATCGGTCCCATCCCCCGCGTGCCAAATCCACTGGGGCGTCGCGGGCAACGACTTGGCCGCGGGGGGGGCCGCCGGACCCTGGGCCAGCACGACAACACCGGCCAACACCCATCCACAACAGACCAACAGGACATAACTCTTTTGCCAGGAAAACCTTTGCCTATAAAGAACAGAAGGATCAAGCGGTGTTTTCCGGGCACGACATTGCATGTCACAAACCTTTACTGGCAATGATGAACGATTTAGACCGTGGTGGGCTTTGCTCCGCCCGCACGGAGTGAATGATCCGCATACGCGGTCGGGGGTATGGTCCCCGTTCCCCCATTTGTGTCATTGGGCTCCCCCGCGGGTGGAATAGCCACATTCAGCCGCAAGACGGCGATTCGCTGGCGGACGACGCTTTCTAACCGATCCACCACCTGGGACAGGGATAATCCATCGGTGGGGACCAACAGCGCGTCCGGTGCCTGGGCCAGTGGTCCAACCGACCGGGAACTGTCGCGTGCGTCGCGCAGATTTTGCTCGGCCAGTAATTCCGCAAAGGGGACCGTGGCCCCCTTTTCGGCAAGTTCCTTTTGGCGGCGACGGGCCCGTTCCTCGGGACTGGCGGTCAAAAAGATTTTGCACTCGGCCTGGGGAAAAACGATCGTCCCTTGATCGCGCCCCTCGGTCACGATATTGCCGCTGGCGCCTAGGCGGCGTTGTTGCTCGACCAAGATGCCCCGGACGCCGGGATTATTGGCGGCATAGTGCGTAATGGCGGTAATTTCGGGTGTGCGAATCAAGGTAGTGACATCTGTCTGATCTAAAAAAACCCGCTCCCCGCGTAGTTCAATGCTTAGCTCTCCGGCCAAGCGAATCAGCTCTTCGGGCTGGGTCCAATCCAGCTGGCGCACACTTCCCGCGTATGCCACGGTCCGGTACATCGCTCCGGTATCCAAAAAACGAAAGCCCAACCGCGCGGCCAACTGTCTGGCCACGGTACTTTTTCCTGCTCCGGCGGGACCGTCCAAGGTAACAATCATAAACCTATTTTAGCCGAGAATTTGCAAAAGGGGAAATTAGGGCGGAATCGCCAAAAGATGTTAAATTTTGGGGAAGAAACAAGGGGGTACCAAGATTAACCGTGAAAATTGCCAAATTTACCCAGGGGGACTCACTAGGTAAAGCGAGCGAGGGCATGGTAGACTAACGTGTTGGCGATGTAGTCCGCACACTCCGTGCGCGGAACAATTCACGCCATTTTGCAAGTTTGAGATTAAACACCCAAATTTGTAAGAACACCACTGGAATGAATTTCAAATCCTCTCACGGAGTGAGAGGAGTACACCCATTACCTCTCACGGAGTGAGAGGAACACACAACACCTTTCCTTATCACGGAAAAAACATCGATAAACCCTCTCACCGAGTGGGGGGAACTAACGAACATGCCCCCACGCTATCCTTCTCAACCACCCCGTCCCGCGAATGACCAACCGGGCCAAGACCCCCTCGATCCCCAAACCGCGCATTGGGAACGTCTGCAAAAGGTGCTGGCGTCCGCCGGACTAGGGAGCCGCCGCGCCTGCGAAGAACTGATCACCACCGGCCGCGTAGAAGTTGACGGCCAAGTTATCACCAAACTTGGCACCAAGGTCGATCCCAGCCAGCAGACCATTCGTGTCGATGGCGAACCCCTGCCCAAACCAAAGCTGCGATATTTTTTGGTCAATAAACCCCTGGGCGTGGTCACCACCAACAGCGATCCCGCCGGGCGCGAGCGCGTGATTGACTTGGTCCGGTCGGACGCCCGCCTCTTTCCCGTGGGGCGGTTGGACAAATCGAGCGAGGGACTGATCATCGTTACTAATGACGGCGATCTGGCGAATTTGCTGGCCCATCCGCGTTATGGCGTGGAAAAAACGTACTTGGCGCTGGTCGCTGGCGAGCCGACCCGCCAAGTGCTGGAAAAACTGCGTGAAGGAGTGCACCTGGCCGAAGGCTGGGCACACGCCAAAAGCGTCAAACTCAAGGCGAAACAACAACACAGCACGCTATTAGAAATTGTCCTCGACGAGGGGCGTAATCGCGAAGTCCGGCGACTGCTGGCCCGCGTGGGGCACAAGGTATTGCGCTTGCAGCGCATTTCACAAGGTCCGCTGCGATTAGGAGATCTGAAATCCGGGGAGTACCGCCCCCTGACCCTGGACGAAGTCGCCGCGCTCAAGCAAGCCGCGGCGGACGCCATTGCCGCAGGACCAACCAAGAAACGTCCCCCGCGAAAGACATTCAAAAACACGCTGGATAACGAAGACCTGGACGAACTGAGCGGCCTGGGCCGCTCGGACGCGCCAGTAGACTATGAAGACGTGGAGGATCAAGAGGCTGGCGACGCTAGTGCCCCGGTCAGCCCACAATTTCCCACCCCCGCCGAGTCCGCGACGGAAAAACCGCGCAAGCGCCGAAAGAAAGAAGCTGTGGCGGATGAAGACGACGAACCCGCGCTGTTTGACAGTGAATGGGATGCTGCGGACGCAAGCGACTCCACCACGCCGGTGATCCCCGATATTTGGGATACAGCCTTTGGCCATTACCAAAAAAAAGGCTCTGTCATTGCCGATGAGGATGATGCGGGCGAGGAAGATGCTCCACGCAAATCCCGGAGCAAAAAAGCGTCACGGGGCCAGCAAGCAAAAGATCCGGTCCCCTCATCCAAACTCAGCGATTCGCTCGCACGGGTAAAAACCAAGAAACCCGCGGCACCCGCCAACCAGCCGATCATTGACCTGAGCATCAAGGATTCCCCGGCGGAGTCGGAAACTGAAATACCGCCTAGCCCTCCCCGCAAACGCGCCCGTCCCCCCGTCGCGCAAAACAGCGACGATGATTCAGAGACGGAACTGGATAACGACGATGATTTCCTAGAGGGATTTCCCGGAATCGCCGGAGATGAAACGGCTGGCGAGGAGGAATCCGCCGCCAAGGGGCCTCGACGCAAATTGCGTCCCAAAGGCTTCTTGGTCCAAAAAAAGCAACACGCCCAATTCAAGCGTAAAACCGACGCCGCCAACGCCGAGCGCGACGCGCGGCGCGCAGCGCGCGATGCCGAACGGGGCTATGGGCCAAGGGCAACCCGCGCGGACCGAGATGCCGATCGCCCTTCCCGGGGAGATGCATCCCCAGGCGGAAGTGCGGAGCGAGACAGACCCGACCGTGGTAGGCGTGAAGGAACCGGGCTGGGACGTGGCGGACCGGGACGTAACAGATACGAACGTTCGGGACCACGACGCGATGGGCCTGCGGGAACCGGCCGGCGTGCGCCGGGAGGATCGGGACCACGCCGCGAAGCGGGTGAAAATCGCGAATCTTATGGTGATCGGCGGGGCGGTCCCCCAGGTCGACGCGGAACGGATGATCGCCGCGGCGGCCCCGGAGAGCGACGGGGCTATGCCGGAACACGCGGGGCTGGAGCGCGCGGGGATGCCAGCGAACGCGGGGGATCTGCGGATCGCACTGGCCGAGGTGAACGTCCTGGCCGAGCAGAGCGAGGCGAACGGCGGCCGGCATATGGCGCGCGGCGGGAAGGGCCTGCCCCACGGGGAGAACGGTCCGGCGGTTTTCGTGGTTCGCGCGGTCCCCGACCGGAACGTGATTCCACAGAGCGATCGGGCGGCGAGCGCGGCGGTCCCACGCGGGATGGCGGGTCAAGCGGCGGTGGAAGATCCGGTTATGGCGCGAGATCGAGTTATGGTGCAGGGGGCCGCGGCGCATCAGGACGGGGTGGCTCTGGATATAGCGGTACGGGAAGAGGTGGCCCGGCGCGTGGCATGGGTGGGCGGGGAGGACCTGACAGATCGGAAAATCGATCCTCGGGTCGTTCCGCTCCCCCGGGCAAAGGAGGGCCCCGCACCGGACGTTCCGGCGGTAAACCTGGTGGCAGTACAGGTCACGCCCGTGGCGCGGGTAGGTTCAATCGACCCGAAGGAGGCCCCGGCGGAAAGTCCGGTCCACGCCGTCCCGGAGGTCGCCGTCCGTAGCCCCACTCAATCTTGATCCCCTGAATTTAGCAATCTAATTTCCTAGCATTCAGATTTTTTCCACGGATGTCCCATTCAGCCGCCTACTTTGCCGATCACGCCCAGGTACTGCAAACGACCATCCATAGCCAGCGGCAACTGGCCGAAAACACTTTTGGAATTAAGCTGGCTTGCCCACAAATCGCACGGCAAGTGATTCCCGGTCAGTTTGTAATGTTGCGGCTGGCGGGGATGAATGATCCGCTTTTGGCCCGACCGCTGGCGGTTTACGATCTGTGGCGGGACGCAACGGGCGAATTGGCAGGCATCGAGCTGGTGTACCTGGTGGTGGGCAAGCTCACTAGCCGGTTGGCCCATATTCCCGCCGGGACCCGGGTGGATATTTGGGGCCCGCTCGGAAATGGCTTTGCCCGGCGTCCCTGCGAGCAACTCATCATGGTCGCGGGGGGAATAGGCCAAACGCCGTTCTTGCTGCTAGGAAAGGAATACCTGGGGGGATTGGCTGTTTCCCGGCCAGCCGGAACCATGCCTGCCCCGCGGCAAGTCCTGTTGCTGTATGGCGCCCGCAGCGTGACTTATCTGGCGGGCGTGGAGGAATTTGAGTCGGCGGGAATCGAGGTGCGGGTCAGTACCGATGACGGCACCGCGGGGCATCGCGGTCTGGTGACGGATCTCCTACGGGCGGAACTGGCCACGGAGTTTGCCGGGCGACGGGAAATCGCCTGCTGCGGCCCAGAAAAAATGCTCGAGGCCGTCAGCCACATCGCCCTGAATCATGCCGTGCCCCTGGGTTGCCAGGTGTCGCTGGAAACGCCGATGGCCTGCGGCATTGGCATTTGCTTTAGCTGCGTGACGCGGGTCAAAGAACCGGACGGCACGTGGGATTACCGCCGGACCTGCGTGGAGGGGCCGATCTTTGAGGCCGAGCGATTGGCGTGGTAAGGGTTACGGTTGACGTGGGCGGGGCTTTACCCCGTAGGTCCGCGCCTTGTGCATGAGAACATCAGAGTTCCGGACTACGTTGCTTTTCCAGAAATTAGCCTTCCGCTTTTGCTTCCAACTTAACCGGCGCATTCTTGATGGGTTTGAGACTGGCCGTCAAACGGGACTTTAAGCGGGCAGCTTTATTCCGGTGGATGACCCCTTTGGCCGCCGCTTGATCCAGTTTTTTTACCGCAGCGCGATATTCCGCATCCAAGGCGGTTTGGTCCACGCTCGCCCCCACGGCCGCGGCATGGGCTTTCTTTAATTGGGTTTTGACGGCCGATTTGACCGCGCGATTGTAGGCCCGGCGTTCAAGGCTTTGACGATGACGTTTAGCGGCGCTCTTAATATTCGGCATGGTTCGTAGAAAATCACAAAGAACACAAATTCCAGCCACTTAGCTGAGTGGAATCACCCTTTATGACGCATTTGTTGCAGTTTGTCCAGCCGTTCAGCGACGTCTTTGTACTTAAAATCCAACCCCGCTAGCTGTGTCAAATGCCGCTCGGCCACGTCCCAGGCCTTGAGCCCCATTGCCAGCACTCCCGTGCGATACAGGGCCAGCTTGCGAATATCCAGCAGTTTTTCGGGGATTTTCCCCACGGCAAGTAAATATTTTTCGAGCGCGGGCTGAAATTTTTGCATTTGCTGCAAACATTCGCCCAACTCAAGCAGCGCCAGCCCCCCTCGTTCGGGATCTTCCTGGATTTCCTCAAAAATTTTGGCAGCTTCGTGGAAATTGCTGGTTTTTTTGACCCGGAGACCCAATTCAAATTTCCAGCGGGGGACGGTGGGGTAGCGATCCGCTCGGACGCGGTAAACTTCTAATTCTTTGCGGTTGAGTTCATCCTTGAGATTTTTGGCCAGGGCTTTGGCGGCGTCCCCCCCATCCTTGGCCGCGCGCTGTTCGGCAATCTGCACCTGGTGCCGCGAACGTTTAAGATCCACATCTTCCAACTTTTCCTGGACCTTCAGATCGCGTCCCGTCAGGTCCAGGGCCGTCCGCAACAGGCGATCGGCTTCGGCGAATTTGTCCTCGTGGACGTAAATGTCGGCCAGTTGAAAATAGTTTTCCAAATCTTGCGGGAACTCAGCAATCTTTTTTTGCAGCTCCTGCGTGGGTGTAAGTTTTATCTGCGGTTGTTCCGGCGAACCCTTGGTCGCTTCCTCGGCGGGGGGTGTTCCTTTGGATCCAGCGGGGGGACCGGCCGCGGCGGGCCTTTTGGGGGCGACGCCCAAAATTTTATCGCGTTGCAAATTGGATATTTCGCGCGGAGCCTCGGCATCGTTGGGGCGCAGTTCTTCCACCTTATGCCACATGACGATCGCCTGGTCAAAATCCCCCAAATACGCCAGTGCCTTGGCACAGGCCTTGGCTACTTCGGCATCCTTGGGGGCGGCATCAAAGGCGGCCTTAAGATAGCCCAATTGTGCGTCATAGCACTGCAGTTCGCCCACCGCCTGCGCAATTTGCAATAGAATTTGCGCGTCCCAAGGATTAATGCGCAAGACCTCTAGCCCGTTATCCAACGCACCTTTCCAGTCTTTGGCAGAGAGGGCTTTCTTTAGGTTGGCTTTGTGGGATCCCCCTTGAAAACCGCCAAAAGAGGCTCCCTTGCGATTGTTCTTATACTTCTTGTACAGATTTTGCAAATACGCGCGCAAATATTCCAGATTGGCGGGATCCCCCTTGACACATTGAATGTACAAGTCGGCGGCGTAGTCAAAGCTCCCTGCGTCGTGTTTTTCCTTGCCGTGCAAAAACCAGCTTTGCAGACGTCGGCGTTGGGCCTCGTTAATGGGTTGCGGACCGGAAGTGGCGGGAATGCTGGCCATACGCGCGTCGGCTGTCCCTAAATGCACGCCCGGAAAGCCATGCCCCCCGGGAATGAGTGAATACCAAGAATTGACCCAAAAATCGACCGAAATCGTGAATGTTGCCCACGGTGTAATTGTTGACCACGGGTGGGGCCGGGCGTCGTCTTTTGCCCAGCAGACAGATGACCAACCGCCAATTTCCCCCCTCCCGCGGTTCAACTGTTACTAGTTCCCCTGCTATGCCCAGCCCGGTCAGAGTATATTCTAACATGCGGGCAAATGGCTTTCAAAGTTGAAAACTACCGAAAAATGGACGATTGCCTCCCTCCGGACGGGCAGCAACACTTGACTTGGCGTCATTCGACATGACTTCACATTCGCCACGCATGCCAGGAAAGGTTTACTTGGTCGGGGCCGGGCCGGGAGACCCCGGACTTATCACCCTTCGCGGACAAGACTGTCTGGCCCGGGCCCAAGTGGTCTACTATGACTATTTGGTGAATCCGCTCATTCTGGAAATGGCGGCTCCCGACTGTCAAAAAATCTGCCTAGGCAAGCATGGCAGCGGCCGTCAGTTGCGTCCGGAAGAAAGCGGCACTCCCCCAGCCCCCTCCGCGGGACAGCGTTTGTGGAGCCAGGCGGAAATCAACGCCGCGCTCGTAGAGCAGGCCCTGGCGGGAAAAACCGTGGTCCGCCTCAAAAGTGGCGATCCCCTGATTTTTGGCCGATTGGCCGAGGAATGCGCGGCCCTGGCCGCGCATGATATTCCCTTTGAAATTGTCCCCGGCATCACCGCCGCCTGGGCCGCCGCCAGCTACGCGGGAGTCTTTGTCACCCAGCGGCAATATGCCTCGGCCGTGGCTTTGGTCACGGGACATGAACAAGAAGACAAATCCCAACCGGGGGTGGATTACAAAGCGCTGGCCCACTTTCCCGGCACGTTGGTTTATTACATGGGCGTGACCCGCGTGGCGGAATGGTCAGGCGCGCTTTTAACCGGGGGCAAGTCCCCCACGACCCCCGTGGTGGTGATTCGCCGTTGCGCCTGGCCTGATCAACAAACCTGGACGACCACCCTGGAACACGTGGCGGACTTTGTAAAGCAACGAGAATTGCGTCCACCGGTGTTGTGCATCGTGGGAGAGGTCGCCGCCGCGCGGGAACAAGCAAGCTGGTTTGCGGCGCGGCCGTTGTTTGGGAGGCGGATCTTAGTGACGCGACCGGCCGATCAAGCGGCCGATCTGGTTAAGCTGCTGGCCGATCAAGGAGCCGACTGCGCGGTGCAACCCTTGATACAAATTTTGCCTCCCCCGGATCTTGCCGCCTTGGATCAGGCAATCTGCGCGCTTGCCACCGAACAATACGCCTGGATTGCTTTTTCCAGCGCGAACGGAGTGCGCTATTTTTGCGAGCGGCTGTGGCAGCTTGGTCATGACGCCCGAGCTTTTGGCAAAACAAAAATCGCCGCGATTGGTCCAGCCACGGGGGCCGCGCTGGGCCATTGGCATTTAAAAGGAGACGTGATGCCGGACACGTACGAGGCCTCGGCCATGGCGGGGGCGATAATCCAGGCCGCTGGCGGACAACTGGCGGACGCGCGGTGTCTGCTGGTGCGGGCCAGTCGGGGTCGGGAAGTTTTGGCCGAGCAACTGGCCGCGGCGGGGGGAAAAATTGAGCAGATCGTGGTCTACGAAAGCCGCGATCTTGACCAGCCCGATCCGCAAATCGCAACGGATTTGTCCGAGGGAAAGTTTGATTGGATGACCATCACCAGTAGCGCCATCGCGCGCGCGGCGGCGCGGCTCTTTGGCAGTGCGCTACGACAAACGCGGTTGGTCAGCATTAGCCCGCTAACCAGCGCGGTGCTAGCGGAACTGGGCTATCCGGCTGCGCTGACCGCCAACGAGGCCACCATGCCAGGAATCGTACGGGCGCTGGTGGAGGGGGTTAAGGTAGCCGGCTAATCCAAGCCGATCTATCTCGACCACCGTGCATGATTGCATAAATGGTTACCAAGGAACCATAGACTTTATAATAAACAACGTATGGAAATCGGTGTACACGCACCGCGCGTACGCCGTCATTGTCGATACTTCCTTGAACTGGTTGTTTTTTTTATTTTGTTCAATGTACGATCACATTCCGCCAAGAAACGAATTCCAACCGCCAAAGATTTATTTTTGTACCACACTGAACCAGAGTGCAAGTCGGACACAATTTCAGGACGAAATCGAAGTTCATATTTCATAAATTTTAGTCTTTAAGCGATCTAAAACTTCCTCCCAAGTCAGCAATTCGCCTCCCAAGGATTCTTGATCCAAGATTCGGCGACGTAATTCTTGATCATTCACGGCTTGATCGACACTCGGCGATTCCGCGTCTATGCTCTCCCATATCCCCTCAACGATCTGTAATCGCTCGGCAAGTGGCAGTGCGGTCAACTCAATTATCTTCTGTTGAATATTCATAAAATATTCTTTTCCAATTTGATAGTGTGGGGAATGTCAAACTAAATTTAGTTGCCAACTTTACTATTATGTGTTAATGCGTAAGTTTTCAAGTCAAATTATTAGTTCCTGCAAATAGCGCAAACGTAGGTTTTCTTACCGCTATGTGTAGATTACTTGGTTCTTGATGAAACTTGCTTAATTCCCTTGCATTCGTCGCGAGCTGATCGAATCCCCATTTTTACAAATGTAACAGCCTTTTTTACACCCTGCCATCCCCACGGCTTTCGTAACCCGCAGACTTTGACACAACTTGTTCGGGTGATAGCGGCCACGGCATAGCACCCGGTTTTTTTCCACACCCAATTTCCCCCTGGCCGAAATCTATCCCTAGGGGCGGTGGCGAATTGCAAATTTTTTCCGCCGATACCATCGGCGGCTTGTAAGAAGCATCCGGGTTGCGGGAAAGCAACCGCGATCTGCCACCACGACGAACGATGTTACTTGGATCAAGGAGGATCCCATGCCAGCGCAAAATACGCCGCGAGGACGACTAAGCTTATCCGTCGATCTCCCCCAATGCCGTGCCAGTAGCCCAACTTCCCCCCGGACAAACAGCGCGCAGCGGCTGCTTGCCGCCTGGCAAAAACAACCCTTGCCGCTTACGTGGGTTTGGAGCGGTAATCCTCCGCAATCCACCACCGAACTGGCGGAACTAACGGCTCTTCCCCGGACCGACCTAGGCTGGGCCATCCCCGTCAGCGGACTCTCCCGCCAACAGTACCGCGCACAAATTCTGGGCTGGCTCAAGCAATGGCAAGCCGCGCTCAAGTCTCCCGGCAACCGGCTGCGCATGGTTGTCACCCACGCCGGCAAAGTCAGCATCCCCTATGATGCCCTCACCCGCGCGGGAATTTCCGTTCAGCGCGATGGGCAGTTGCAATCCGGCCATGGGGCCTTTTCCCAACCACGGTGGATGCATTCCGGGTTATGGCAACTACCACTGCAGGCGGAAATGCAACTCACCCAGGGGTGGATCAGCTCCACCGCGGCCAACTGGCGGCTTCAGGGTTTGCTGCGACAGTTATTGCACTCCCCAGGCATGCATTTGCATTTGCGGATTGATTTGGGCCAGCGGGAAGAAATGGGGGGAACAGTGCTGGCAAATTGGGAAAAGCTGTTGCATATCTTGGCGGGATTTGTCCAACAAGGGGGCGAAATCGACCAAGCCGCCCGAATTTGCGCGGATTTGGCCGCACAACACCAGCGATCAGCGGGATCGATCTTGCGCGCGGCCTAACCCCCACAAAAAAATTCTTACCCCAAAGGGGGCAGGGCGGGGGGAGCGTCGTCGCGGCGTTCCCATTCTCGGCGGAGTTCGTTCAGCCCATACAGGCAAAGCTCATAATCATGACTGAGCCGTTCCAGCACGGTGTTTTCCTCGGGATTATCAGCGGGAGGAATGGTGCTGGCAATTCGATACGCCCGCTTGCCTAGTTCTTTGTAGTTCAGGACGGCGTCTTTACGGGGTGCGGCCTGCATCCAACGGAGGGCTTCGGGGTACAGGCCGGACCAAAAGAGGGTAAAATCGCCAATATGGCGGTGAACCTCGCGATTGAGCGGGGCGGGGCGGGTTTCGGCCTCTAGAAGCATATCGGACACTTGGTCCAGCCGCCGTCCGTACAGATTTTTGACGCGGTAGATTTCGTCATAATGCGAAAACCGGGTCAAAAGCTCGGTCACATAATCCACGAGGGTCGGGTCGGCGATACCCACCCGGGCCTCAAAGGTGAATTCCGTCAGGCCGGCAAAAAACCGGCGTAAATCGCCCCAGTCAGTCGTTGGAATCATGGCGTAATCCTGCGCATCGTGAAGTGTGTTGCTCGGCACACCTCGCTTCCCCGTTGGCCATTATCGGCAAAGCTCAACCATATTTGCCAGTTTCGTCAAGAGCAATCCAAAAAGCAAGCGCGGCCCTAGGCTATTGTACGCAGCACTACCTCGGCGGCTACTCGTAGCGCAGGGCCTCGATGGGATCGAGCTGACTGGCCTGATAAGCCGGATACAAACCAAAGATCAGCCCAATCATGGCAGAGAAACCCAACGAGAGCAAAATCGGCCACAGCGACACGATCCAGGGCCAATGAATCGACCCCCCCTGGGCGTTTAGGGCCGTGGTGGCCAGCCACGAAACCGAGAGTCCCCCCATGACACCGATCGCCCCGCCAACGAGGGATAACAGGGCGGCCTCGATCAAAAATTGCAACAAGATATCCCTCCCCCGCGCCCCCACCGCCATCCGAATGCCTATTTCGCGGGTCCGTTCCTTGACGCTGACCAGCATGATATTCATGATTCCCACGCCACCGACAATGAGCGACACGCTGGCAATCGCGGCCAGCAAACCGGTCATGACCGTGGTAATAATAGAAAGCACGCGGGCGATTTCGGTCGTGTTAAACACGGTAAAGTCGTTAAGTTCTCCGGGGCGAATTTTGTGCCGATCCTTGAGCAGGGCTTTGATTTCCCGCTCGGCATCGGACATCCGGTCGCGTGATTTGACGGCCACCATGATCATATCGATGTTATTAAACGTCGATCCCTGCAGGCGTTTTTTTACCGTGGTGTAGGGGGCCAGGATGATGCTGTCTTGTTCCTGGCCATTGAGACCCGCTCCTTTTGGCTCCAGTGTCCCCACCACCGTAAAAGGCACCCCCTTGATCCGGATGGTTTGCCCCAGCGGATCAGTGGTTTGAAAGAGGTTTTCGACCACGCTTTGGCCGATGACGCAAACCTTGGCCGCGGAAGTGATGTCGCGGTCGGTAAAATAGGCCCCGCGGCGGATGGTCCAATTTCGAATCAGGGGGTATCCCTCCGCCACGCCGTATATTTCCCGCGGGGAATAGTTGGTATTGCCATAGACCACCTGCGCGCGGGTCACGACCACGGGGGACGTTTTTAAGACGGATTCACATTCGTTTTCCACGGCCAGGGCGTCTTGGGGGGTCAGTGTCACGACCAAGTTTGTTCGCACGGGGCCATTCTCTTGGCTTCCCGGAAAGACCAGCAGCATGTTTGTGCCGATGCTCTCAAACTGCTCCAGCACCATGCTTTGTGCGGATTCCCCCATCGACACCAGCGCGATTACGGCCCCCACGCCAATCACGATCCCCAACACGGTCAAGCCCGCGCGCAACTTATTCTTAACCAGGGCACGGGCGGCGATCATTAATGTCGCAAAGAATGTCATGGGGAAGTGACGGTCGGGTTGTGATCTGACACCCACAATTTTTATCGCCGACGAGGCACTATTTGCCGCCGTCGGGGGGCAATGTTCATTGTAACCCGAAGACTGATCCCCGGCACGATAAACTACGCCTGGACGGGGCGATTTTTTAGCAGATCGCGGATTTCCGTCAGCAGTTTCACATCGGCGGCGGGTTCGGCCGGCGGGGGAATTTCACCCGTGGCAATCATCGTTTTGAGGTAGTTCATCCCTTTCACCACCAGAAACAAACAAAACGCAATGATGACAAATTTTATGATGGAGGAGACCACTTCCCCCACGCCTAATTTGACGGCGCCAATCTCAAAATAAAACGCGCCCAGGTCTTTTGCCCCCAACGTGGTCGCCAAACTGACCACGGGCATAAAAATTTTATCTACTAAAATCTTGACAATATCGCCAAACGCCCCTCCAATCACCACCCCCACCGCCAAATCCACCACATTCCCCCGCATCGCAAAATCTTTGAATTCCTTCAGCCAACTATTCATCGCGTCACCCTGAAAATAAAAAATCCAAACCCTTGGTTGGCCCCTTACGGCATCGTGCGGCAAGCCGCCAGAAAGGTCCGTGCCAGCTTATCATAAAACGCCCGCCCCCCACCGTTAAGGCCAATCGGGGGGAATCTCTCCGCGAATCCCCGTATAAATACAGCCCCCGCCTGTCACATGTTGGTCAAATCATCCGCCCGGCTGACACCGATGAGTTGATCCAAGGCCTGCGTGATTTCCGCCGCGTGATCCAGGTTGGGGGCATACACCCGGCACACCCGCTGGCTTAGGGGTAAATAACGAAAAAGCTGATCCGTGGCCAAAGGTTGCGGCTGCGGATAGGCTGGGTCGTATAAAAAGTTTTGCCCCGCCGCCGGACCCGCCGTGTGGGGGCGATGCACATGCCGGGCAATGTCCACCCGTAACGGCAGATCCCGTAGCGCGGGGGGCAACTTGTGCCGCAGCGCGGTTTCGGCCAGGCTTTCATTTTGGAAAATGCTGGCCGCCTCGGCGTCTTGTGGGCCAAAGACCAGCACTCGCTGACTGACGGTTTGCCAGCGAATTTTGCGCTCCAACAGTTCCTGCCACTGCTTGCCCAGTTGCCGCAAGCTGAGGTTTTGACTGGTTCTCCAGCGACCGACATCGATCAAGAGCGACCATTCGGTAAAGTGCAAATACTCCGCCAGATTCTCGGCGGGATTTCCGGCAAATAAATGCGCCCGGCTTTCGCGAAAGAGATCCTGCAACTGCATATCAATCGCCCGCACCGTGCGATGAAAATAAATCGTGCGAAACAATTCAGCACGCACTGTCATAAATCGGACCAAGGCGTCGATCCCGCGGGTATGAATCGTTAACCCCCGCTGACTAAAAAAGCTATAACGCAGCAACCGCTCGAGGTCGAACGCCTGGGTGGTATAGCCCGACATATAAGCGTCCCGCGCGACAAAATCCATGTTGTCCACGGTGTAAATCCCGCAAAACATGCCCCGCAAATAAGCCAACCAGCGGGGCGTTTTCAACTTGTCGCCAGATTGGACATGTTCCTCTACCCGAGGGCGCGTGATTAAATAGCAGATTTGCTCGGGATCCAGGGTTTCGCCAGCGGCCAGTTGCGACTCCGGATTGCGGCGAATCCCACGTATCAAATCCGCCAGTTCCGCGCGGATGATTCGACAACCGATGGTCTCATGTGTTTCCCCGTATTGCCGCAGGTAATGCTCGTCAAAAAAATGCCCAAAAGGTCCATGCCCCACATCATGCAACAGCCCCGCCAGCCGGACCAGCGACTCGACATAGCCGCGGCTGGGAACATCTGGACAAATTTCTGCCAAACTGGGATACCACGCGTCAATTGACCGGCTGGCCAAATGCATCACGCCCAGCACATGCTGAAAGCGGGTATGCTCGGCGGCGGGAAAAACCCACCAGGCGGTTTGCAATTGGTGGATTTGCCGCAACCGCTGCAACCACGGGTGGTCGATGACGTCCCGTTCGGTTTTTTCCCCGGCGTAGCAGGGGTGCGGAGCCACAAAAGGGATGTAACCGTGAATGGGATCGTACGTCAAATTTTGGCCAGTGCTGGCTAGCTGCGGCATGAAAATCGCACTCTTAACTAAAAAATATCCAGTTTACCGGCGGGGGCGCCGGGCAAAAACCCGTTTTTAGAATATAAAAAGGCCTAGTGGTAGCACTTGGGCGAGCGGGGTAAACTAAAACGCGTCTATCCGCCCCCCCATGCTGGCAAAAACTCGTGGATTTCGCCAGTCTGATGGAAGAGCCGAGAGCTAGTTTCCGATAGTAGGAGTATGCGCTCTTAGGCGGCTCAGGCAAGTGCTCACGGGAAGGAGTTTACGGTGGCTTACCGAACGTTTTGTGGCTGGCTCTCTGTTTTGGCAATGATGATGGGATGTGCTAGCATCTCCCTGGCCGCTCCCAGTACGGAACAATTGTTACCCAACACCACCAAAGGCGTGGTCTTTATCCCCAATTGGGATGAACTGGAAACCGCCTTTGACAGCACGCAATTTGGGCAACTGCTGCTGGATCCCGTCATGAAACCCTTTTATGACGATCTGCAGCAGCAACTGCGTGAAAAAGGAAACCGCCGCCTGGAAAAGCTGGGCGTGACCGTGGACGAAATTCGCAAAATTCCCGGGGGAGAAATTGCCCTGGCCGTGGTGCAGCCCGCCCCCGGGACGGGTGTCGTGGTGCTGATCGTTGATGTAACGGGGAGAGAAGCCGAAGCCGCCGCCCTTCGCCAAAAAATCAGTCAAAACCTGGCCAAGCAAGGGGCTAAGCGCACAGCCCGGGCCACCGCGGATCTAGTGGAATTTGAATTGCCTAAAAAAGCCGACGAAACCACCCCCCAGGTGGCAGTCAACTTTTTACGTGGAAATACGCTAGTCCTGGCGGATGATTACAACGTGGCCGCGGCCATCTTTCAAGGCGTGGCAAATACCCGCAAGGATAGCTTGGCCAATTTGCCAGCGTTTCAAGTAACCACCGCCCGACTAAAAAAAGCGGCCGCCCCGCTAAACCCCCATGTCCGCTGGTTCTTAGAGCCGTTTGGCTTTACCGAGGCCATGCGGGTCATCAATCCGCCCAAGGAAAAATCCAAAAAGCCCGATTTGCTAAAAATTCTAGCCGCGCAGGGCTTTACCAGTATTCGGGGACTGGGAGGATTTGTTAATTTTGCCGACGGAACGCACGAGCTTTTGCATCGCACGTTTGTGTATGCTCCGGCGGTTCCGGGAAAAGAGGCGCTTCCCGGCGGGCAACGCTTTAACCTGGCTGCGCGAATGCTGGATTTTCCCAATTCGGCGGAGATGCCCGTCCAAAACTGGGTCCCGCGGGAAATCGCCACCTACAACACGCTCAATTGGCAGGTCCAACGCGGCTTTGCAGCCAGCGAAACCCTGGTGGACGAGTACATGGGCGAGAAAGGTGTCTTTCGTGAAGTGCTGGATAGCACCCGCGACGACAAGGACGGCCCCCGCGTCGATATCGAAAAGGAATTGGTCGCCAACCTAGGTCAACGGATCACCTTGATCACCGATTATCAGTTGCCCATTGGCCCCAAGAGCGAGCGCTTGCTGTTTGCCGTGGAAACGACCAACGAGGCGGCCGTGGCCCTGGCCGTGGCTAAGTCGATGCGGGATGATCCCGCGGTCAAGGCCCTGGATGTGCGGGGAAATCCCAAGGATAAAAAAGAGACCAGCGGGGTCACGATTTGGGAAGTGACCAACGAGCAAGCGACCAATGTGCCGGAGTTGCAAATTGAAACCCCCGGCGGGGCGATTCAACACACCGATTTTGAGCCGACCTCCTTTCAACAACCGGCCAAGCCCGCCCCGGGCCGCCGCCGCCCCGGACGCCGCCCCAATGGCAAAGCCCCCAACGCCGCCGAAGAAAAACGGGCCATCCCCAACTCCGCCGTCTGCGTCGTGCATGGGCACATGTTTGTCTCCTCGCACAAGGATTTTTTGATCAAGGTGCTGGACCACATCACGGTGAATGAGCAACCCCAGTCGGGAATCGTGGCGGTCAGCCTGCACCCCGCGCTCGAGACCAGCGCCGATGTCAACATGGTGCTCATGGAAATGGAGCAAGGATTTGAGTTGACCGCCGCGCGGGGCTTTGCGACCAATCAGCACTGCCTGCGGATTTTCTCGCGCACGGATGAGGAATTTCGCCCCACCTACGAACTGTTTCGGAATGGCCAAATGCCGCAAAGCCAGTCGATGCTGGGCAAGGCGCTCAATCAGATTTTTGGCGATGGCAAGGAAGGCTCGATTCGCCAACCCAAGCTGAACGGTGCCAAGCTGCCGGACTTTGACGTGGTGCGGCGCTACCTAGGCCCGGCCGGCGCGTTCATGATTGCCGAGCCTGACGGGTGGTTCCTGACCGGTTTTACCCTGCGTAAGCAAGTGAACTCGGCGGAAGCGTCCCCGGCCACCCGGCGGTAACGCTGTATTTGGTTAGCTCGTACCGGCGAGTTCCACTC